>JBFFFX010000099.1:0-8381 GCA_041557775.1 Acidimicrobiia bacterium
CGACAACGACGACCTGGTGGCCCTGTTCGTGGTCGAACCGCGACTCTGGAGCGCCGCCGGCCCGCTGCGCCGCTCCCTGCTGCGGGCCCATCTGGTCTCGCTGGACGGTCGGCTGGCCGCCGGGGGAGGACGTCTCCTGGTGCGCCACGGCGATGCGACGTCGATCGTCCCCGCCGTGGTGCGCGCCGAAGGCGCCGACGCCGTGTACGTCAATGAGGATCACACGCCGTGGTCCCGGCGGCGCGATACGGCGGTTGCCGCCGCCGTGCCGGTCGAGCGCTTCGCCGGTGTGTCGCTGCATGCCCCGGGCGAGATCATGACCGGTGCGGGTGGGCCCCCCAGGGTGTTCACGCCGTATTACAAGCGCTGGGTCGACATCCCGTGGGGACCGTGGCCGGAGGCCGCCGCGGTGCGCATCGGCAGTGATCCCGGAGAGCCGCTCCCGGAGGAGGCTCCGCCTCCGATGGCCGGGGGTGAAGATGCCGCCCGGTCTCGCCTCGCCGAATTCCTCGACCGGATCGACCGGTACCCCGAAGAGCGGGACCGTCCCGATCTGGCGTCGACGTCGCGGCTGTCCGCCGATCTCCATTTCGGCACGCTCGACGCCAGGCGGGTGCGTCTCGAGGCGGGTGCGGCCACCTCGGGCCGGGCGGCGTTCGTCCGCCAGCTCTGCTGGCGCGACTTCTACCTCCAGATCCTCCATCATTTCCCCGAGTCGATCGACCGCGAACTGCGCTCGGAGTACGCCGCCGTGGAATGGCGCGACGACGACGAGGGCTTCGCCGCGTGGACGGCGGGGACGACCGGCTATCCGATCGTGGATGCGGGCATGCGGCAGCTCACGCAAGAGGGCTTCATCCACAACCGGGTGCGGATGATCGTGGCCTCGTTCCTGGTGAAGGACCTGCTGATCGACTGGCGTCGCGGGGAGCGATGGTTCCGGCGCCACCTCATCGACGGCGACGTCGCCCAGAACGTGGGCAACTGGCAGTGGGTGGCGGGTACCGGCACGGATGCCGCACCGTACTTCCGGGTCTTCAACCCGGTGACGCAGAGCAAGAAGTTCGATCCCGAAGGCCGGTACATCCGCCGCCATGTCCCCGAGCTGGCGAGCGTCGCCCCACGTGACATCCATGCGCCTTGGGAGGCCGCTCCGCTCGACCTCGCTGCGGCCGGAGTGACGCTCGGCGACACCTATCCCTTCCCGATCGTGGATCATGCCTTCGCCCGGCAGAGGGCGCTCGATGCGTACGGAATGGCGAGAGAATGATCGTTCTCAGAGGTCGATGAGCCCCACGGCGACGGTCTCTCCTTCGGACACGACGACGCCGCCGGCCACCTCTTCGGTGATCGCGAAGCCCGCGATGATTCCATCGGCGGAGAACTGCGATACGCCGGGATCGGGACCGAGCACGCCGGCCGAGATCACGCGCCGTTCCTCTCCGGCGGCGACGATCGCCCAGAGCTGGTACGTGCGGTCGGGGGCGAGCGCAGGCAGGTTGTCGGCGAGGAGGTAGCCGGTCCCGTCTGTCGCCAGCACGATGCGGGCTCCGGCGTTGCCATGACCCTCCTGCGGCTCCAGGGTCAGCAGGATCGATCCAGGTGCGGTGACGGCGTCGGCGGCGAGATCGTCGATGCTGTGTCGCCCGATCTGGTCCTGCAGCGAGAGCACTCGCCAGCCGAGGGCGAGGGAGACGATCACGGCGGCTGCAGAGACCAACGCCGCAGTCCGGGTCCAGCGCCGGTGGGAGCGGACCTCGGTGGCCGACGCGAGGCGGGGCATCGCCCGGTCGGACGTCCCGGTGATCTCGGCACTGATGCGCTCCCAGACTGCCGGTGAAGGCGTCGACGGCGCCGTCTCGATCGCCTCGGCCAGCACGGCGGCGACGGCGCGGTGGCCGTCGAGCTCGCGACGCAGCGACTCGTTGTCGGCGAGCGCTCGCTCGATCACGCGGCGTTCGTCGGGTTCGAGGGCGTCGAGGGCGTGAAGCTCGACGAGAGCCCGGGCGTCCGGGTGCGCGGTCATCAGGCCACCACCCCGGCGGCGACCAGCTCGGCGCGCAGGCGGCGCATCCCGGCACGAATCCGGCTCTTGACCGTCCCTTCGGGCTCGCCGAGGCGCTCCGCCACCTGGCGGTAGGAGTACCCGCCGAAATACGCCAGGGCGATGGCCTCGCGCTCGTTGTCCGCCAGCGATTGGAGCGCCTCCCGCACCTTCTCGTTCGTCACCGATGTCAACGCCTCACCCTCGACGTCTCTGCCGGGGACCGGGGCGAGGCGGCCTTCCCGCTCCTCCCGGGTCTTGCGAGCCAGTTCGGACCGGAGCAGGTCCACGCTGCGGCCGTGGGTGTCGGACAGGAGGAACGTGCGCAGAGATCCGCGGTCGGGATCGAAGCGCTGGGGGCGGGTCCACAGCCGCGTGAAGATCTCCTGCGTGACCTCCTCGGCGAGATCGCGTCGCTTGAGCAGCCTTCGGGCCAGGGCGAACACGGCACCGCCGTGTCGCTCGTAGGCGGCGGCGAGCGCGGACTCGTCGAAACGGCCGATCGCGATCACCAGGGCAGTGTCGCTGGGCTCGGTGGTCACCGCACTCCTCTCCAACGTGTCGTGCATCACTCCGACTACGGTCCCGGCGTCGAGTGCGGATGACACCTTATGCCTGGTGAGCCGAGCAGGGGTACGCAGCGCAGCCGTTAGGCTCTGCCGCAGGAGGAGCCGGATGATCGAGGGTCGCATGCTTTCGCCACCAGTGCCATGGCCGACCGGCGGCGAGAACCGGCCCGTGATCATCGGCATCGCAGGGGGTTCCGGCTCCGGGAAGACGACGATCGCCCTGGCCGTCGTCGAGGCGGTCGGGTCCGAGCAGGTGGTGCTCATCCAGCACGACGCCTACTACCGGGACCTGGCGCACCTGGATTTCGACGAGCGAGTCAAGACGAACTTCGATCATCCCGACTCGCTGGAGACCGAACTGCTGGTCGAGCATCTGCGCGAGCTACGCGCCGGCCGAGCCGTGGATCGGCCCGTGTACGACTTCGCCAACCACGTCCGCACCGCAGAGACCGTGCACGTGCATCCGGAGCCGGTGATCATCGTCGAGGGCATCCTGGTGCTCGTCGAGCCGGCGTTGCGCGACATGATGGATCTGCGGATCTACGTCGACACCGACGGCGATCTGCGGATGTTGCGCCGCCTGCAGCGCGACCTGCTCGAGCGGGGCCGGTCGGTCGATTCGGTCGTGGACCAGTACCTCGACACGGTGCGGCCGATGCACCTCCAGTTCGTGGAGCCGTCGAAGCGCTACGCCGACATCATCGTCCCCGAGGGTTACAACGAGAACGCAGTGGGCACGGTCACCTCCATGATCCGCGACGTCCTGGCGGGCTAGGGGCTCAGGGGCCGCTGTCGGGGGTCATTCGGGTGTGGGGCGCTCCATCATGGCGAGCAGTGTTTCGATGACCGGCTCGACGGCGTCGGCGAAGACCTCGTGCCCGCGCGCCGAGGCGTGGAAACGGTCGGTGGCGAAGACCTCGTTGGGATCGCCGTCCTCGAAGAAGGCCCATTGCCCGCCCCAGGTCGCCGACTTCACGACGTTGGGGTGGCGGGCCGCAATCCGGGCGACCGCCCGATCGAACGACCGTCCCCGGACGCGGCCGATACCTTGGGCCAGGGTGGGGAGCCGCGGCAGGGTGCCGAGGTCGCCGATGCCGGAGACGCCGACGGCGGGGATGGTGGTCGCCAGGGTGCCCAGGATCTCGGACATCTCGGCCTCATACCGGCGCAGCGGCGTGGCGCGCAGCGCATCGTTGGCGCCCACCGACACCAGCGCGATGTCGGCGCCCGACGCCACCGCCGGTTCGAGCTGCTCGGCGATCACGTCCCGGGACTTGGCGCCGCCGGCAGCGAAGCTCAGCAGCTCGACTCGATAGCGGGTGGCGAGGCGGCGGGCCATCCTCCGGGGCCAGCAGGCATCCAGGGGGTAGACGCCGGGGGCCGTGATCGAGCTGTCGCCCAACAGCGCGATGCGCAGGTGGGGGCGATCGGGCGATCCGAAGACACCGGAAGGGTCCTGGTTGTCCAGTCCGGGCATGTCGGGCCGGTGGGCGGCGTGCAGCACCTGGCCGACCAGGATGCCGATCCCGGTCATGGGAGCCTTGAGTGTTCGCCACAGCCAGAGCACGGTGGACCACCTCGAAGCCGACGCTGCGCTGATCATAGGAACCAACGACGCGCCGGCGCGGTATCGCTAGACGTTGAACCGGAAGTGGATGACGTCGCCCTCGTGGACGAGGTAGTCCTTGCCCTCGAGGCGCCACACCCCCGCCTCTTTGGCCCCGGCCTCGCCGTGATGGGCCACGTAGTCGTCGTAGCCCACGACCTCGGCGCGGATGAAGCCCTTCTCGAAGTCGGTGTGGATGATCCCGGCGGCCTGCGGGGCGGTCATGCCGCGGCGGTACGTCCATGCCTGCAGCTTCTGCTCGGTCGTGGTGAAGAAGGTGCCGAGGCCGAGCAGGTCGTGACCGGCGCGGATCAGGCGGTGCAGGCCGGGCTCGTCCTCGCCGATCTCGGCGAGGAACTCCAGCTTGTCGGCGTCATCCAGCTCGGCGATCTCCGCCTCGAAGCCGGCCGAGATCGCGATGACGACCGCACCCTCCGCCGCGGCGACCTCCTCGACCTGGGACACATGAGGGTTGGCGGCGCCCAGCTCGTCCACGTTGGCGACGTACAGCAACGGCTTGGCCGTCAGCAGGTGGAGTTCCCGGACGAACGGCTGGTCGGCGGGGGGAGGATCGAGAGACCGCACCGGCGCTCCCGTCTCCACGTGGTGCTGGATGCGCTCCAACTCGGCGGCGGCAGCCTTGGAGTCCTTGTCGCCGGCCCGGGCCATGCGGCCGTGGCGCTCCAATGCCCGTTCGAGCGTTGCCAGATCGGCCAGTGCCATCTCGGTGTTCACCGTCGCGATGTCCTCGGCAGGATCGATGGTCCCCGACACGTGCGCCACGTCGGGGTCGTCGAAGCACCGGACGACGTGGGCGATGGCCTGCGTTTCCCGGATGTGGGCCAGGAACTTGTTGCCCAGCCCTTCGCCGTGGGACGCCCCTTCGACGAGACCGGCGATGTCGACGAACTCCATCGTGGTGGGCATCACCGAGACCGGCTGCACGATCTCGGCGAGCCGGTCGAGCCGGAGGTCCGGCACCGGCGCCACCCCTACGTTGCGGTCGATCGTCGCAAAGGGGTAGTTGGCGGCCACGGCGCCGGCGGCGGTGAGTGCATTGAACAGGGTGGACTTGCCCACGTTGGGCAGACCGACGATGCCGCATTTGAAACCCATCGATGCCCCACGTCGCCGGGAAGTATCGACATGCGAGGTTAGTGGCGGTCACTTCCGGCGAGTTCGCCGTGTCGCTGCCCGGAGCTTGGTCTGTCCGCTGCCTGCCGGCCCGGCACGGACGGGACGACGCCAGTGACGGCCTGGACGGCTCTGCAACCGGTATGTACGTGTGTGCATGCGAAACAGTTCGCAGGAAGGGTGAGCGCGGTGGTTCGTGGTTGGTAGCGTGAGGTCGTCTGGAGGTGCGGAGCATGGCCATAAAGCGAATCTGGCACGGCTGGACCGAACCTGCGGACGCCGCCGCCTATCAGACGCTGCTGCACGACGAGATCTTCCCCGGGATCGAGGCGATGGGGATTCCGGGTCTGCGCAGCATCGAGTTGTTGAGGCGTGATCACGGCGACGAGGTCGAGTTCATCACGATCATGGTGTTCGACTCGCTCGATGATGTCGTTGCGTTCCAGGGCGAGGACTACGAGACGGCGTATGTTCCGGATGCGGCGCGCCGGGTTCTGAAGCGGTGGGACGACAAGTCTGCGCACTACACCGTGGAAGAGGCTCGCTGAAGGCGCATCTCTGATGCGCGTCCCGTCCCTGCGTGCCCGCCGGGCCGTGGGCGACCGGCACCGGCCCGCAGTGGCGCTCTCACCGTGTCCGCCGACACGAACCGCCACGGATCGACCAACGCCGGCCCATGGGCTGTAGAGCGGTGATTCCGACCTCGGCCCGGGCGATTCCTACGCAAAGGCGTCGGCACGATTCGCGAGAATGAGCAGCATGGTCGAATCTCATTCCGAGTTCCGCTACATCAAGTTCGAATACGACTCGGACCGGGGAAGCGGCTACGACTTCGTCGAGTTCGAGGACTGGGGCGACGCGTGGCTCCCGGTCCGAGAGCTGAGGGTATCGAGCAGCGGAACGCCGATTCACGGCATCGCCGTGGGCGAGTACGGGCGCTGGACCGACTCCGACCTCACCCTCCGCGACTTCCTGGACTCGGAGACCTTCGGCGCCGTCGAGATCGATCGCAGCGAGTTCGAGGCGTTGTGGAGCCGGTGGGTCAGCGCCGGGCGCCCCCGCGGGGGTTGCCTTGTCGTGCTCGTTCTCGGCGCGCTCGGACTCGTGACCGCGTGGCTGATGGACGCGACCCGCTCCTAGTGGCACGAGCGCGCACCTGGGGCTAGGTCACCGTCGGCCGGGCGCCGCGGTAGGCCTCGTGCCGGCCCGTGCGCACGATCTCCGCCATGGCGTCCACGGCGCGGGCGAGGTCGGTGAAGCGGGTGTAGAGCGGGGCGATCCCGAAGCGGAGGTTGTCAGGCGGCCGGAAGTCCGGCAACACGCCGTAGTCGTCGATCAGTGCCAGGTCGATGCCGAGACCGTCCTCGTGGCCGAGCGAGACGTGGGAGCCGCGCCGGGCCGGATCCCGGGGGCTGTTGAGCGAAAAGCCGAGGGATTCCAGCTCCTCGGCCCAGCGTTCGATCAAGTAGGCCGACTGCGCTTGCGACTTCTCCGCCAGCCGCTCGATTCCCGCCTCCCGGATCAAGTCGATGCCGGGCTCGATGAGGGCCAGCGACGCCATCGGCGCGGTCCCCGTGAGGAATTCCCGAATGCCGGTCGCCGGGCGGTAACCCGCGGCGAAGGCGAATGGATCGTCGTGGCCCCACCATCCCGCCACGGGATTGGCCAACTCGGATTGCCGGTCGGTGCGGACGTAGAGGAAGGCGGGGGCTCCCGGCCCGCCGTTCAGGTACTTGTACGTGCACCCGACGGCCAGATCGGCCGGAGACAGGTCGATCGGCACCGCACCGACCGAGTGGCTGAGGTCCCACAGCACGAGCGCCCCGGCGGCGTGGGCGGCCTCGCTCACGGCGGCGAGGTCGTAGCGGTAGCCGCTCTTGAACGTGACGTGGGAGAGGGTGACCAAGGCGACGTCCTCGTCGAGCGCGGCGAGCAACTCCTCGACCGGGCCGTGAATCCCGTCGGGGGAGGGGACGATCTCGACGCGGCCGCCCGACCCGGCGCCGCGCACCGCACTCTCCAGGACGTACAAGTCGGACGGGAAGTTCATGTCGTCGGTGAGTACGCGGCTCCGGCTTGGGCGGGCCCGCAGCGCGGCGACTACCAGCTTGAAGAGGTTCACCGAGGTGGCGTCGGCGATGGCGACCTCTCCCGGCCGCGCCCCGACGAGGGGTGCCAGCGCGTCGCCGGTGCGAAGCGGCGCCTCCCACCACCCCTCGTTCCACGACCGAATCAGCCGGTCGCCCCACTCGATCTCCACCAACCGCTCAGCTCGGCTGCGGGTTGCCTTGGGCAGCCGGCCGAGGGAGTTGCCGTCGAGGTAGATCAGATCGGGGTCGGTGACGACGAATCGATCGCGGAATCCTGCCAAGGGATCGGCGGCGTCGAGGGTGTGGGCGTCGGTCATCCCCGTCGAGGTTATAGGCTCGCGTGATGACCGACCGCGCAACCGAGCTGATCGAGGCAAGTGACCTCGACGGTCTCGTCCGTCTGATCGAGGGGTACGTGACCCACCGCGACTGGACGGCGATCGATCGGCTCATCGCCTTGTGCCACGAGGCGGTGGAGCGCGGGAAGCAGGTGTGGGGTGCGGCGCACTATGCGGAGTACCGGCTCGCCCTGGACGCTCCCGGGGCGATCGCCGCCACGGTCGTGCGCCCGGGCGCCGGACGGTACGCCGCCGGTCCGTTGTGGGAGGTGGCCGCGTCCACGCACCACTGGGCCGACCTGGCTCCCCACCTCGGCGAGCCCAGGATGCGCGCTCTCGTGGCCCAAGAGCGGGCGCTGCGCGGCGATGACGTGCCGGCGGAAGCAGCCGGACCGGTGGCTGAGATTCCGCTTCATCCTGCGCCGTGGGAGCCGTCGTATCCGGCGGCGACGTACCGCAGCGACGGCGTCGACATGCCGGGTCCTGAGCTTCCCGACCTTCCCTGGATCGAGCTCGGCGAACCCGGTTCCGTGGTCGACGATCGCGATGCCTGCGATGCGCTGCTCGACGTGGTCCGTCCCTGGTTGGACGAGTCGAGCG
>JBFFFX010000100.1:0-8369 GCA_041557775.1 Acidimicrobiia bacterium
GGCATCGACATCTGGGAGGTCGTCGACGCTGCCGCCTCGAAGCCGTTCGGCTTTCAACCCTTCTATCCGGGGCCCGGTGTCGGCGGGCACTGCATTCCCCTCGATCCCCAGTTCCTTGCATGGCGCGCCAGGGAGGCGAAGTTCGCCACGCGGTTCATCGATCTCGCCGAACAGGTCAATACCCGGCAGCCGAAGTACACCGCCGACCGGATCGCCGAGCTGCTGAACACGCACGGGCTGCCCGTCTACGGCACGCGCGTCCTCGGCGTCGGGATCGCCTACAAGCCCGGGGTCGCCGATGATCGCGAGTCGGCGTCGATCGAGGTGCTACGCGAGCTCGAGAGCCGCGGCGCCGAGGTCGCTGTCATGGATCCGCTTGTCGGTGAAGAGCGGATCGCGGCACACGGTTTCGAGGCGGTTGCCGTCGGCGATTCCCTCGGGGGGTTCGCCCTCGCCGCCATCTTGACCGACCACCCCGGTCTCGATCTCGAGCACATCGCAGACTCGGTTCCGGTGGTGCTGGATGCCCGAGGCGCATATCGGCGCGCCGGCATCACCCGGGAGGATGTCGTCGCTCTGTGAGGCCCACGGTCCTCGTCGTCTCGTGCGTCCACCCTCCGGACGACCCGCGAATCCGCCTGAAGTTGATCGAGAGCCTGCGCCGCGAGGCCGAGGTCCGGTACGCCACGCGCGCTCCGGGACCATCCGAGCCCTCCGGAATCGACGTCGAGTTGCTCGAGGGCTCCCGGATGCGCCGAATGCTCGCGGCGAGTCGCCGGATCATCGCAGGCCGTTACGACGTTGCGTCGGTTCACGATCCGGAGCTGCTGCCGGCCGCCATCGTGGCGGGTCTCCTGCGCCGCCGCGTCGTGTTCGACGTGCACGAGGACATCCCGGCCCAGATGAGCCTCAAGCGGTGGTTCCCCGGCCCAGTCGGGGTGCTCGCCAAGGCGGTCTCGGCGGGGCTGCTCCGTCTCGCCGAGCGGGTGATCGACGTGACACTGGCCGAGCCGAACTACGCCGGCCTCTTCCGCGCCGCCCATCCCGTGTTTCCCAACTATCTGGCCGGCGCTGCCGTTGATCCCGTGCCAATCTCCGATCGCGGGGGAGCGGTCTATCTCGGAGATATCACTGAGATCCGCGGGCTGATCACTGCAACGGAGGCGGTGGCCATGTCCACGGCCCGTCCGGCGCTCACGCTCATCGGTCGGTGCGCCGCCCCGCTGCGCAGTCGAATCGAGGCGATCGCCGCCGACGCCGGGGTGCCGGTCGAGTTCACCGGCTTCTTGCCTCTCGCCGAGGCCCTCCCGGTCGTCGCTCGCAGCGCCGTTGCACTTTCCCCGCTCCACGACGTGGCCAACTACCGGCACTCGCTGCCGACGAAGCTCCTCGAGTATCTCGCTCTCGGCGTGCCGGTCGTGGCGAGCGACCTCCCGGGCAGCCGGGGTGTCGTCGGCGACCTCCCCGGCATCGTGTGGGTGTCACCCGGAGACCCCGTGGCGCTGGCCAACGGGATCGACCTCGTGCTCTCCTCGGAACGTCTCCCCGGGGAAGCGGCAGCCGGCGCCACGGAGGTCGCCGAGCGCTATCGCTGGCCGGACGAGGCCGTGCGCGCTTTCTACCGAGAGGTCGCCGCTGACAGCGCCGGCCGGTAACCCTCAACCGGTTGCCGGTGCCGGTGCCCTGCGGATCGTCTCGACGACGAAGCCGGCGCCCCAGGAGAAGTGCATCGCCGCCACGGCGACCGGATAGAGCAGGGCGGCCGGATCGCGCCGGCGCACCAGTTCTACGATCGCGCCGCCGGTCAAGGCGGCGGCGTAGAGCACGGGAACGACTGCCGCCACGCGCCACCAACCCAACGCCATCAGGACGGCCGACGCGAGCATCGCCAGCACCAGGGCCGGTGCGGCGAGCTGGCGCCACCGCAGCGAACCGGGATGACGGCGCAACATACGCCGCTTGCCTGCGCCGTAGTCGAAGTACTGGCGCAACAAGCCGCCGAAGCTCCGGCGCGGGGAATAGTCGACGGCCAGCGCCGGGTCGAACCACACGATCTCGTCGGCCTTGCGTAGCCGGTAGTTCAACTCGTAGTCCTGGTTGCGCAGCATCGTCACGTCGAACAGTCCGACCGCCTCGATCGCCTCCCGCCGGAACGACCCCAGATAGACGGTGTCCGTCGGGCCGGGCGTCCCGCCGATGCGGAACCTGGCATCGCCGACTCCCAGCGGGGAGCTCATCGCCATTGCGATCGAGCGCTGCACAGGGGTGGTGCCGACGCAGCGCTGGATGCCTCCCACGTTGGCGGCGCCGGTCGCGGCCAGTTGCTCGACCGCACGGCGGATGTAGCCGGGCGGGAGGACGGCGTGGGCGTCACAGCGCACGATGATGGCGCCGGACGCCGCCTCGATCGCGCGGTTCAGCGCCGCTGGTGTCACCCGGTCCGGGTTGTCGACCATCTGCAGCCGATCGTCTCTCCCCGCAACCTCGGAGACCTGTTCCCGAGTGCCGTCCGTGCTCATCCCGTCGGCCACGATGACCTCCAGCGAACCGTCGTACTCCTGGGAAAGGCAGCTCTCGATCGCTGGGACGATCGCACCGGCCGCGTTGCGGACGGGAATGACGACCGAGACCGCGGGGGAGCGGCTCATCGCTCGGCTGCGACCTCGCGCGCCTGGAGCATCCACTGATCGGCGGTGCCGTCGAAGGGCGGGCGGCCTCGCTCGATGTCGAGGTACACGGCAGCCGTCGCGGCGCGCGCTCGATCGACGAGATCCGGCGGGTACCCGAGCGTGATCTGGTGCTCGGCGAACTCGTCCTCGTCGAAGATCTCGATGCTGCCGTCGGGGTGCAGGCCGACGTCGAGGTCGAGGTCGATCATCGTCACCCGGCTGCCGTTCCATCGCGCCGGCGTGGCGATGTCGACGTAGAGCCGAACATGGTCCGTGCTGCGGTCGTTCCAGATCGCCGTCCACCAGTGGTCGTGCGTGATCAGCTTGATGTTGAGGAAACGCGCCTGCTTCGGTGGCTCGTCGCCGCGGCGGAACTCGGTGCCAGGCGGGGACCAGAGCCATGTGCCATGCTCGTCCTCGCCGAGCCGTTCCATCTCGAACTGCCAGTGGACCACGTCGGGCCACTTGCGGAAGTCGATGCGGACGGAGTCGGTCATGGCGGCCAACGGTACTCGCCGCAGCGGAACGTTGGATCGCCCCAGCGACCGGGCCGGTGGGGCGAGGATCGGTCCGGCAGGTCGAGGCTCTAGTCTTGCTGCCGGAGAGATGCGCCGGTGGCATCCGTGCCCGGCGGTAGAAGGAGTAGACGGTGGGCAGACTGGGACGTGTCCTCGCGGCCGGTGTACTTCTGGTAGCGGCGTGCGGTGGAGACGGCGCCGACCCGACCGATACGCCGCCGAACGACCCGGCCACCTCCGCTGCTACGACGGTGCCGGCGACGGCTGCGCCAACGACGACCGCTGCGGACCCACCAGCGACTACCGCGGTTCCCGCGCCGTCCACCACCGGTGCCCCCGCAGGCACCGGCTTCGAACCCATCGCGATCCCGGTCGGTCCCGGCGGCATCGAGTACCGAGGATCCGGCGACGAGCAGGAGATCCTGGGTCCCTCGCTGCTCGCCGCCGGTCCCGACGGCGCCGTCCACCTCTACGACCCGGTTGGAGGCAGGATCCTGTCGTTGGCCGGCGCCGAGCGGCGCGTGATCGACCTCAACGAACTCGACATCACCTCCGTGACGGCGATGGCGGCGAACGACGATCACCTGGTCGTGGTCGAGATCTTCTTCCAGCCGGTGCGCAACCGTGTGCACCGCATCGGCTACGACGGTGTGATCGTGGAGACGATCGAGTTGCCCCCCGGATTCCGGCTCGAGGACGGGCTGAGCGGTGTGCGCTCCGGCGCGGATCGAATGATCGCCCTCGAGTTCCGGGGAGGTTCTGCGTTCGGTGTGTGGGATCCGGACGGCCGGGTGTTCGAGATGATGCCGACCCTCGTCGAGGGTGGCGTGATCGTGACTCCGGTGCCGCCCGATATCGAGATCGGAGCCGTCCTGATCACCGGCGATTTCACCAGCGGGTTGGGTGGGCTGCGCTATCTCGGAACCGCGGCGGGCGGCGACCATGTGATCGAACGGATCGACGTGCTGGCGACCCATCCGGCGTTCGACGTCCTCTCGACCATCGAGTGGTACGGCGCCGACGGTGCGTTGCTCGGTTCGGCACGGATTCCCACGTTGCTGGAGCAACACATCTCGACTCCGCCCGGCGTGGCGATGCTCCCCGACGGAGGCGTCGCCGTCCTGCTCGCCCTCGAGAACGAGGTGCGCATCGAGCTGCTCGAGCGGACGCCGGGTCGCATCACGGAGTAGCGGCCCTGCCGCGACCGTGCCGCCCGGGCGGGGTCGTCAGTCGACCGACCAGGTGCCCGCCGAGCGGATCAGCGCGTCGAGGTCGCCTGGCCCCTTCGCGGCGTGTGCGTCCACGAGATTCTGATGGAGCATCTCGCCGTAGCTCGGACGCTGGACGGCTCTGAACACACCGATGGGTGTTGGTCCGTAGGGACCGTGGGCGAGGCGGCTGAGCGCAAACGCCACGGCCGGCGACGGGTCGGCAGGGTCGTGGACGTGCACGGCGTCGATTCCGACGTCGGACACGTTCACGATGCTCGCTCCCTTGGGTCCGATGACGATGCCGTGCTCGTCGTTGGCGCCGAAGACCAGCGGCTTGCCGGCCTCCAGGTAGATGCGGTTGGCCTCCCGTTCGTGGCGGCCGGTGAGCTGGAGGAACGCCTTGTCGTTGAAGACGTTGCAGTTCTGATAGATCTCGAGCAGGGCCGCCCCCTTGTGGTCGACCACCGCTTGCAGCATCTGCGCCGTGTGATTGCGATCCATGTCGATCGTGCGGGCAACGAACGTCGCCTCGGCACCTAGGGCAAGGCTCACAGGATTGAACGGATGGTCGATGGAGCCCATCGGGCTGGTCTTGGTCCGCTTGCCGACCTCGGAGGTGGGGGAGTACTGCCCTTTGGTGAGGCCGTAGATCTGGTTGTTGAACATCAGGATCTTGACGTTGATGTTGCGCCGCAACGTGTGGATCAGGTGGTTGCCGCCGATGGAGAGCGCATCGCCGTCTCCGGTCACGACCCAGACCGTCAGCTCTGGATTCGCCGTTGCGACACCGGCGGCGATGGCCGGTGCGCGTCCGTGGATCGAGTGCATGCCGTAGGTGTTCATGTAGTAGGGGAACCGGGCTGCGCACCCGATGCCGGACACGAACACGTGCTTCTCGCGGTCGATGTCGAGCTTCGCGAGGAAATTCTGCACCGAGGCGAGGATCGTGTAGTCGCCACAGCCTGGGCACCACCGAACCTCTTGGTCGGACTGGAAGTCGCTGCGCTCGTAACGTGTCGTTGTATCGGTCATGCGTTGTCCTCGGCAATGGCGATGATCTTCGCCGAGATCTCGGATGCCTTGAATGGGAGGCCCTGGATCTTCGGAAGTGAGACGGTGGGTACGAGGTACTCGCCACGCAGCACCCGGGCCAGCTGGCCGCGGTTGAGCTCGGGCACGAGCACCTTGGCGTAGCCGGCGAGCAGCTCGCCCAGGTTGGGTGGTAACGGGCTCAGATGGCGCAGGTGCACGTGGGCGACGTTGAAGCCGGCGCGAGCTGCGTTGTTGACCCCGGCCCGGATCGCGCCGAACGTCGAACCCCAGCCGACGACGAGTACGTCGGCATCGTCGGGACCCACGACCTCGGCGAGGGGAATGTCGTTGGCGATGCGCGCCAGCTTCTCCTCACGGATCTCAGTCATCAGCTCATGGTTCTTCGGGTTGTAGGAGACGTTGCCGGTCCCGTGCTCGTGCTCGAGCCCCCCGACCCGGTGCTCGAGTCCGGGCGTTCCCGGAATCGCCCACGGCCGGGCCATCGTCTCGCCGTCACGCAGGTAGGGGAGGAAGTCGCCCTCGGCGTTTGGCTCGGTGGCGAACCTGACCGGGTAGCGCGGCAGGTCGGCGGCCCGGGGGAGCGCCCAGGGCTCGGAGCTGTTGGCGATGTACCCGTCCGAGAGCAAGATCACCGGGGTCATGTACTTGACGGCGATCCGGCAGGCTTCGATTGCCGTGTCGAAAGCATCGCTCGGAGAGGCGGCGGCCACGACCGGCATCGGTGCTTCTCCGTGGCGCCCGTAGAGCGACAGGAACAGGTCCGACTGCTCGACCTTCGTGGGCATGCCCGTCGACGGTCCGGCTCGTTGCACGTTGACGATGACGAGCGGGAGCTCCGTCTGGAAGGCGAGGCTGATCGTCTCGCTCTTCAGCGCGACGCCCGGTCCGCTGGTGCCCGTGACGCCGAGGTGTCCGGCGAACGAGGCTCCGAGGGCAATACCGACGGCGGCGATCTCGTCCTCGGCTTGGAAGGTGCGAACCCCGAAGTTCTTGTGCCGTGCCAGCTCCTCGAGGATGCTCGACGCCGGCGTGATGGGGTACGAGCCGTAGAACAGAGGGACGTCGGCGCTCTGGGCTGCGGCGATGAGTCCCCAGGCCAGCGCCTGGTTGCCGGTGACGTTGGTGTACTCGCCGGGAGCCAGCTTGGCGGGCTCGACCACGTACGTGTGGTGGAACTCCTCCGTCGTGATGCCGAAGTTGTATCCGGCGCGGAACGCAGCGATGTTCGCGGCTCCGACCGGGTCGTCGAGTCCGAATTTGCTGTTCACCCAGTCGATGACCGGCTCCGTGGGCCGGTTGTACATCCACGACACCAATCCGAGTGCGAAGAAGTTCTTGGAGCGGAGGATGCTGCGGCCCTTCACCCCGGTGTCCTTCACGGCGAGCTTCGTCAGCTCCTCCATGGGTGCGGTCAGCACGTGGAAGCCCTCGAGGGAGTCGTCCTCGAGCGGGTTGGTTTCATAGCCCGCCTTCGCCAGGTTGCGCTCGTCGAACGCATCGGTGTTGATGAGGACCAAACCGCCTTGGCGCAGGTCGCCGATGTTCGCCTTCAGCGCTGCCGGATTCATCGCAATCAGGACATCGGGCTCGTCACCAGGTGTCAGGATGTCCCAGTTTGCGATGTGGACCTGGAACGACGACACGCCGGGCAGCGTTCCGGCAGGCGCGCGGATCTCGGCGGGGAAGTTCGGGAGGGTGGCGAGGTCGTTGCCGAACAGCGCGGAGGCGGCGGTGAATCGTGTTCCGGCGAGCTGCATCCCGTCACCAGAGTCGCCGGCAAAACGCAGGACGACGCGGTCGAGCGTCTCGCGCTCAACGGGCGCGGTCATGGTGTCGTCTGGCACTTCGATCATCTCCTCGAGGGCCGGCGAGCCCCAACCTTCTTCGTCACTGCCAAGCCCGCTGGGCGGTCTTCATCGAACGTGCATTTTATGCCTGCTGCGGAGAGCTTCGATGCATTCCGCAGGGCGAGGTTTCGCGCGTCAGTCCGCCACCACGGACGCAGCGGTGATCGACGCCGCCTCGAGCGCAGATCCGACCTCGAGCAGGCGATGCTCGGACCACATCGGGCCGATGATCTGCACGCTCGGCGGGGGCGATCCCGGGACCGCCACGGGCATCGAGAGCGCCGGGAGTCCCATTTGATTCACCAGGGCCGAGAAGCAGCTGAGCGCGGCGCGGTAGCCGACGGGTTTGCCGGCGAGCTCGATCGTGTCGACGCCGATCGTCTTCTTCAGTGCTGCGACGGAAGGTGTCACCAGCACGTCGCACGACTCCATGGCGTCGGTCGCCGCCAAACGGATGCGGCGCCGCCAAGCCAGGCCGGCGAGGTAGTCGTCCATGTCGGTCTCGAGGGCGGCGGCGATCCGCCTGCGCACCTCGGGGCCGTACGTGTCCGGCGCGGCGGCGAAACGCCGTCGATGCACGGCGGCCACCTCGGGATACATCGCCTCGGTGATGCGGCCCGGGAAGTCGAGTTCGGCGACGTCGAGCTCGACCACCCTCGAGCCTGCGGCGGAGACGGCCTCGAGGAAGTGCTGCCATCCGGCGGCAACGTCGGCGTCGAGATCGCGGTCCACCCACGGGTGGGGGACACCGAACGTGATGTCGCCAAGCGCGGCGGGTTCCCCGGGGGCCGTCACCGGTTGCGGGAGCGACCACGGGTCGGCGGGGTCGTGTCCCGCCATGGCCGTGTAGAGGATCGCGGCGTCGGCGATCGACGCGGCGATGGGGCCTACGGTGTCGAAGGAGGCGGCGAGGGGGTAGACGCCGGTCAGCGGCACGCGGCCGTGGGAGACCTTGAGTCCGACGACCCCGCACAACGCCGCCGGCACGCGCACCGATCCACCCGTGTCCGTGCCCAGCGCCCCGGCCACGATCCCGCCCCCGACTGCAGCGCCCGAGCCACCGGAGGAGCC
>JBFFFX010000101.1:0-8336 GCA_041557775.1 Acidimicrobiia bacterium
GCGACGACGTCGACTTCGCGCTCGAACGCGATCGGGCCGGCACGATCGATGACGCGACTCTCTCCGAGGGTGTCCCGGGTCAGCTCGATGACCACGCCCTCTTCCTCCGCGCTCGTCCCGATCCAGAAGCGGTAGCGGGAGCCGTCACCGACACGGAAGTTCAGGTGCAGACCTCCCTCGAGCGCCAGCAGTGCCCGCACCTCGAGGTCCTCCCACTCATGGGCGACGTACGAGTACCAGGCATGGCCCCAGCCGTTGAGACCGCCGCCGTCGACCACCCACTCCCCGTCGTACTGCAGGTCCATGGACCAGCCGGGTGGATCGGCCTCCACCTCGAAGTCCTCCCCGACGGAGTCGTCGACCTGCGCAGCCGCAGGCGCCGAGATCGCGAGGAGGAAGGCCACCAGAAGTCCTGCTCGGGCGCGTCGCACGAGCGCCTCCGATCACGAGACTCCCTCCATCGTTGGTGGTTGTGCGGTCATCGGGCAGGGTCGAAGGTCCCGCACCGCACGCCGAATACCGCGGCTGCCGGTCAGCCCTCCCGCCACCGGTTGGCGAGCTCGTCGGCGTACTCGTTCCAGCGCACACCGGCGTGTCCCTTCACCCACTTCAGCGTGAGCTCCGGGCGGCTGCGGTAGAGACGGTACGCCCGCTGGACCAGGTCGAGGTTCTCCACCGGCCCCGTCTTGCGCCTCCAACCGCGCCGTTCCCATCCCTCGGCCCACTCGTTGATGGTGCGCACGGCGAGGGAGCTGTCGGAGTAGACGGTGATGGCGGTTCCCTCGGGCACCAACGCTGCGCCCTCGATCAGCGCGGTCAGCTCCATCCGGTTGTTCGTCGTGGCAGGATCGTGTCCGCAGCGCTCGGCGACGATCTCCCCGTCGACGACGTAGACCGCACCCCAGCCCCCTGGACCGGGATTGGGCGTCGCCCCGCCGTCGGTGAAGACCCCAGATTCGTGGTCCTCGAACGGGAGCGGGGCCGTCGGCGCAGACCGACGCGTGGTCCCCTTTCCGCTCTTGTCGCGACAGTCGAGGCACTGCTTCGGCTCCCAGCCCGGATAGCGCGCCAGCACGTGCTCGGGCAACGAGAACTCCGCTCCACAATCCCGGCAGGTGAAGATCGACATCGCTCGGAGGGTACCGCCTGCGGGCACCCGACTAGACGTCCCAGTATCGGCGGACCTCGGTCGTCACCGCGGCGGCAGTGTCGGCCTGCGAGCCCCGGACCGGCAACGCCGGCGCCGGAGCAACGACGCCCTCGGCGAAGCCGCGCAAGGTGGCAGTCGTCGATTCGGTGAGCGCCCGGAGGTCGTAGCCGCCCTCCAGGAAGACGATCGTCCGGCCCGGCGATACCGTATTTGCGATCGCACCGGCCATGTACTGATAGTCGTCGGCGACGAGGCGGATGCCGGCGAGCGGGTCGGCGACGTGGGCGTCGTACCCCGCCGAGACCAGGAGCCAATCCGGCGCATACTGGCCGAGCACCGGGACGACGAGCGCCTCGAAGCCCCACCGGTACGCGTCGCCGGCGGTCGCCGTGGGCCAGGGCACGTTGATCGTGTAGCCCTCGCCGGCGCCGACCCCGGACTCGTGGACCCACCCCGTGCCCGGGTACGCGGGGAACTCGTGCATAGAGATGTACAGCACGCGGGGATCTTCGTAGAAGACGTCCTGCGTGCTGTTGCCGTGGTGTACGTCCCAGTCGACGATCGCCACCCGGTGGCCCTCATCGGCGAGCTGGCGCGCCGTGATGGCGATGTTGTTGAACAGGCAGAAGCCCATTGCCCTGGCCGGCATGGCGTGGTGACCGGGGGGTCGCATCGCGATGAAGGCGAGGTCGGCCTGGCCCGCTCGGAGCGAGCTGACGGCGGTCGGGCCGGAGGCCGCCGAACGGAGTGCTGCCTCCCAGGAGCCGGGGCCGGCAAAGGTGTCCGGGTCGAGGGCTCCGCCCCCTGTGGCACAGAAGCGCTCGATCGCCCGGACGTAGGCCGGGTCGTGCACGAGCGTGAGGGTTGTCTCCGAGGCCTCCTCCGGAGCGGCATCGAGAATCTCGTAGCCACTGTTGCGAACGCCGTCGATCACCGCCGGCACGCGGGCCGGGCGCTCCGGATGGTTCACGCCGGTGTGGTGCTGCATCGAGGACGCATGAGAGACGAGAGTGACCCGCATGGACTCATCTTGGCATGGGGCGATCGAAAGCCGCCCGGATCCGATTACGCTGTCCCGCCAGGACCCCGTGCTCCAGTGGAGGGGAAGGCGCATCGATGGCCCTTGCCGAGAACCCATACCGCGTCACGTTGCGCGGCAGCTGGCCCGGGAGAATCTCGCTGCGACGCGGGTGGTCACGAGCCGATGCGCGCCCGTGGAACGATGGTGCCGCAGAAGCGAGCTTGCGCCTGGTGCGCGGCGGGTCGCCGTTCCTCGCCGGGTGCGCTCAGCAGTTGCTCGCCCTCGGCGCCGAGTCGGTGATTTCACCGCCGCTGCCCGCCAGCGGGCAGAGTGCGTGGCAGGGTGCCGGGTTCCAGCCATTCATCGACCTGGCGCTGATGCGAAAGGCGCTCGACGAGCATCTGCCGGCACCGGACCACCTCGTCGTCGAGGCGAACGACACGCTGATCGGGGAGCTGCTCCGCATCGACGCCCTGGCTTTCGATGAGTTCTGGCGTTTCGATTCCCATGGGCTCTCCGAAGCCCTCGAAGCGACCGGGAGATCGAGCACGCTCATCATCCGCGATGGCGACGGCCGACCGACGGGCTTTGCCATCGTCGGCTACGGCAACGCCATCAGCTACCTCCAGCGGGTCGCGGTGGATCCCGCATGGCAGGGCCGAGGGATGGGCCGCTCGCTGGTTCGCGTTGCCACCCGCAAGGCGCGCGCCGGTGGCGCCCAGATCATGTTGTTGAACACCCAATTCGACAACCGCGGGGCCATCTCGTTGTACGAGAGCGAAGGCTTCGTGCTCCTCCCCGAACCCCTGGCGCTGCTCCGCACCCAAGGCTGAGCCTCCTCCCAGCTAGCCTCTTTCTCGTCTCGAGCGGAGGAATCTCTGGCGCCCAGACTGCCCGACCGATACCAGACCCAGGTGCGGCTCGGCCGCGATGGCGATATCGAAGAGTGGCTCGCCAACGACAGCGCTCTCGACCGGCCGGTGCTCATTCGCGTCCTCGACCCCGCGGCGGACGTCGAGCGGCGATACGGCTTCGCAGCTGCGGTGAGGGCCGCCGCCGCGGTCAGCCACAACCACCTGGCCCGTGTCTACGAGGTCGACGCCGACGGCAGCGTGTTCGCGGTGATCGAGTGGAACGGTGGCGTGTCGATCGCCGATCGCTTGCGCGCCGGCGACACCATCCCCGTGAACGAGTTCCTCCCCAACGCAGCGGGTCTCGCCGAGGGACTGGCCGCCCTGCACGAGGCGGGCGTGGTACACGGAGCGATCGACCCTGCTGCGATTCACTTCTCGGCCGCACACCCGGCGAAGTTGACCGCGTATGGACGCCCCGATCCCGCACGCGAGTCGGAGGCCGACACTCGGGCGCTGGCCGTCTCGCTGCGCCAGGCGCTCACCGGCACCGCGATCGCCGACCTCCGCCCGTCGCAGGTCGTCGAAGGCCTGCCCCGGAGCGTCGATGATGCGCTCGACGGTGCCGAGCGCGGCGTCCTCTCGGCGGGACAGCTCGCCACGTCCCTGCGCGCAGCTCCGTACACCCCCGAGGCGACCACGGAAGGCGGCTGGTCCTGGGGTTGGGTCGTTCCTGCGATTGGGCTGCTCGTGGTGGCGCTGGTCATCGCGCTCGCGGGTCAGACGATCGATGTGGATCCGGATTCGCCGTTCCTGTTCCCCGCCACCCCGCAGGAGATCCCCAGCACCACCGCCGCCACCGCTCCGCAGACCGACGACACCGCCTCCCCTCCCTCACCGACCGCCCCTCCCCCGGCCGTGACTCCCGCGGTGAGCGCCACTTCCTACGACCCCTTCGGCGACAATCGAGTGGAGCGCGAGAACGACATTCCGTTCCTCCTGGACGGAGATCCGGCAACGTCGTGGCGGACCGAGCGATACTTCGATCCGCTGCCCCTCATCAAGGCAGGGGTCGGTGTCCTCTTCACCGTCGATCCCACCCCAGCCTCGATGACGGTCACGGGGACACCGGGAACGGCCTACGAGATCGGATGGTCGGCCTCGCTACCACCGGTCGACACTGCGTGGGAGACGGTCAGTGCCGGCACGCTCGTCGGAGGCACGGCAACGCTGCCTCTTCCCTCCAAGGATGGCGGCGGATGGGTGCTGTGGCTCACCGATCTTCCCCAGCAGGCCCCCGAGGAGTACTTCGCCGAGATTGCGGAGGTGACGTTCGCACCATGAGCGACAGGGCACGCGACCTCGATCTCGTCGCCCGCTACGTCACAGGTGACGTCGCGGCCTTCGACGAGCTCGTGCGTGCACACCGTGACCGTGTGTTCGCGATCTGTCTCCGCATGCTGCGCGATCGCGATGCGGCCCTCGACGCCACCCAGGACACGTTCGTGACCCTGTTCCGCAAGGCGGATCGTTTCCGCGCCGAAAGCGCGTTCAGCACCTGGCTCTACCGAGTCACCATGAACGTGTGCTACGACCACCTCCGCCGCAGCGCCCGGCGGAGGACCGAGCCGCTCCCGGAGACGGCCGATCCGCCCGACACTGCAGGCGAAGACCCTTTCTCGAGCGCCGACGTCCGGCCCGACATCGAGGCGGCGCTGGCAGAGATCGCGCCGGAGTTCCGCGCCGCCGTCGTCCTCGTCGATCTCGAGGGACTGAGCCTCGAGATGGCCTCCGATGCCCTCGGAGTACCGATCGGCACGGTCAAATCCCGCACCTACCGTGGCCGCCGGCAACTCGCATCGCTTCTCGGGAACCTCAGACCCGGTATCGAGCATCAGAGAGAAGAATGACACCGCACGCCCACGACCGCGATCTCATCATGGCCCTGGCCGAGGGGTCACTGCGCGCGCCCGAGGAGCGGGCGGCCCGCCTCGAGTTGGCGAGTTGCCCCGAGTGCGCGTCCGAACTCGCATTCCAGGAGGCCGCCCTCACGGCATTGCGGGCAACGCCCGCCGTGGCGATGACCGACATGGAGGCCGCCCGGCTCAAGCGAGACCTGGACACGGCGCTGGGCCACGAGCGCGCCGTGATCGCCGCCCCGGCGCGACCACCGCGCCGATTCAACTGGATTCCGGCGCTCTCCATCGCCGCCGTGCTGCTTGCCCTCGTCCTCGTAGCTCCCGCGCTCGAGTTGCTCGGTGCAGGAGGCGACGACGATGCGGCATTCGACACGGCGGCCGCCGAGATCGATTCCGAATCCACGACCGTCGCCTCCGCCGCCGCCGACGGAAGCGACCTCGGCCTCGACGCTGCAGAGGCCGCACCAGGGGAGGAACTCGCTCCGCGTTCCGGCGACCAGTCGCCGGAGTTCTCGACCGACGACACGGACGACACGGCCGACACCCTCGCCGCAGCGTCCGAGGTGACGTCGACCGCCGCGGTTGCCGACGAAGCCGCCGCCGATGCCCTCCAGGCCGTGCTCGCCGACGTGCAGATCGTCGTTGCCGGGGCCACCGGCCCAGAGGACGCCGGGCGATCACTGGCGGCCAACGGACTGATCGCATCCGATCCGGGTGACGATCGCTGCCTTGGTGAAGGAATCGCCGCGCTCGGTGCCCCGGCCGACACCTCGTATGTTCTCGGTGACTTGGCGATCGACGAGACCGTGTACCGGCTCACCGCCCACGGAAGCGGGTCCGGCACGGTCGTCTTTGCCCACGCTCCCTCGACCTGCGAGATCGTCGCCTCGGCGCCGTAGGTCGGCGCGGGATCCGTGTTCTCGGCTGCGCTGCCTCTCGGAACCGTCGGTATCTGCCCGTCCGCACCTGCCTTCGAGGGCCGACCCGTGACGAGGACACTCGCGACCTGCACGCGAGCCCGATGACCGCCGGCGCGGGAACCACAGAGTCTCAGGGCATTCGAGGGAGTGAAAGGGGGACCTCAGGATTCATCCGCCGCCAGGGCGCCGGACCAGACCGGCGCATTGACGGAGCAGCAAGCCGGGGGCGCTGCCCAGACCCGCCACCCGCGCGTCTGAAGGAGAGGTTTGACGACGCGCGGACCCCGCGGACCTCCCTCCTGTCCCGGGTCGTCGATGGAGAAGGACCAGCCCGCGGGCCCTGGCCTGTGGACGCGATGTGGGGCCCCTGCCGGGGCCCCACATCGGTCTCGAGTGGAATGTGCTCAGGGAAGGGTCACTGGGCAGCTCGAGCCCACGCAGTTGATACGTCCCTGGAGCGTTGGTGTGATGAGTCCCTGGTCGCCGATGTATTGCGTGACCACCGCATCCATCAGCTCTTGCGTGACCATACGCGTTGACAGGTCGAGGTACCCGTCGCCACCGCTGGCCATGAAGTCGTTCTGAGCGAGCACGTAGCTGGCCGACGCACTCAGGTCGACCTCGTCGGCCGTACAGGTGCCGTCATCAGCCTGGTACACGACGCTGGTCACACGGCTTCCCGCCGCCGCGTCGATGTCGTACGTGAAGCACATACCGGACACCTGTGCGAACCGCCCGCTCACTCCCGGCATGGACGACACGCCGTTCTCCAGCTGGGCTTTGAGCTCCTCACCGGTCACGTTGATGGTGACGACCTGATTGCCGAACGGCAGCACCGCCAGGACGGACCCGGCCGTGATGTCGTAGTTCGGCCCGACGAATGGCGGACAGAAGTCGCTCGGATCGTCGATGGTGGGACAGGTGAGGTTGGCCCGCAGCCCGCCCGAGTTGGTGATCGCAAAGTCGGCCGAATACCTCGCCCGAATCGCATCCGTCACCACGTTGCCGACCAGCGACTCACACGTCCGACCGGCGCTTTGACCGCACGAATCCGCCCTCGGAATCACCACGTCCGACTGTCCGATGACCTGCCCGAGTATCACCTCGAGCTGTGCGCGCAGCGGAGCGAGCAAATCGACGATCGCCGCATCCGGAGTCACGTCGGCGCTCACCGGATCGACGAATTCGACCGACTCACTGATGATGCGACCGTTGACGGGATCGACCGTCATGCTCACCCGCGCGTACGTGCGACCGCGGCTCTCGTTCTCGACGACGACCGCGTTGCCGATCTCATCGACGAAGACGAAGTCGGTGTGGTCGCCCACGATGAGATCGAAGTCGCCCGCCTTCTTCGCCAGGTCGATCAGCGGACCGAACGCTTCTCCGTCCTCGTCATACCCGCTGACCCCCATATGCGCCAGCAGCACAAAGACCTCGGCGCCGGCTGCCTTCGCCGCGGCGCGCGCCTTGTTGGCGGCGACGTGCGGGCTCGTGACCTCGATGGTCCCGAGGCTGCCTGGGAACGTCAGTTCGGCGACATCGGGGTTGGTGACACCGATGACCGCGACCTTGACGCCGTCCAGATCGAACATGGCGTAGTCGTTCACGCCCGAGACGTTGTCGTCGCGATTCTTGAGATTGGCCGAAACGTATGCGATGGGATCACCCAGCTCCGCACCCGAAGTATCGGTGGTGATGTCCAGATGGTTCTGGAGACCAGCGATACCTCGGTCGAAGTTGTGGTTCCCCAACGTGTCGGCATCCACACCCATCAGCCGCATCGCCCGAGCCGCCGGCTCGTCGTCGAAGAAGTTCGACAGCGGCGGCGTTGCCCCCACGGCGTCACCTGCGGTGAGGATGAGCGTGTTCGGGTTGTTGGCTTCTTCCTGACGGAAGTACGTCGACAGCTCTGCTGCGCCGCCAAACGTGCCTTCCCCGAAGACGAACAACGGGTCGAGCTGTCCGTGCCAATCCGAGAACGTGATGAATTGGATGTCAACCGGTTCGTGATCCTGACCGGTTGCTCCCGCCGTCGCCGGCGCCAATACCGCAACGGCGAGCACTGCGGCGATTACGGCTGCCCACCTGCCCCTGCGACTCTTCCCTGGGCCCATTAGAACCTCCCCTTCATGTCGTCTCCCCCCTTCTAGGGCCCCATACAACAGGTGTTACCCGCTCAGCGCAACATCTAATTGGCCAAGACGGCAGTTCCCCGGCGGGATTCCGCGCTCGATCCGGGCGAAGAGCCTGCAGGCAGGCACGGGCTCGGCGTTCGAATGACCGGGACCCGCTGCCCGAGGAACTCGACCGCATGCGACGTGGGAACGCACCACGTCGATGGCACGGCGCGTCTCGGCAGACTCCGCGACTGGATGATGGCCGAGATGGCGGTGCACGGTGGGTTGGTGGTCCGCCGCGACCATCGCATCGGCATCGCGCTCATGAATCCCGCGGATCACCGGAGGCCGCGAC
>JBFFFX010000102.1:0-8208 GCA_041557775.1 Acidimicrobiia bacterium
CCCGCAGGTCTCGCTATACCGGCATTCGGCGCCGCCCGGAATTGGCGCATGGCGCGGTGTGCGGTCGGGCTGGGTGAGCAGGCGGCGCGCCTCGTCGGGGTCGTAGTCGTACCGGTTCCATGCGGTGCCAGACAGCCCAGGACAAACAAGTGGAGGCCGCATACGTCAGCATGGGCCGACATGGCACCGTCGCTGATCGAGGACCTCACCACGGCGCTCAACACCGTCCACCCCGCCAACAACACGGGGATAGCCGCAGATGTCCCATACCCCGATTGACAAACCCTACGGCCAGCTAGAACAGCGCCTGCACCGTCCATAGCGCCGCCATGCCGTACACGATGGTCCACGTCACCGACTTGGTGCGCAGCGCGACCGCGAGGGCGACGGCGCCCGCGAGAAACCGCGGGTTGTCCATCGTGACGTCGACGAACCCTTCCGGGCTGAGCACCGCCGGGGCGACGATGGCGGCGAGAACGGCCGGTGCCACGTAACGCAGCGGCGCCTCGAGCCACTGCGGCACACCGATGCGGCCGAATATGGCGACGAAGGACAGCCGGGTCATGTAGGTCCCGGCGCCGATGGCTACCACGATCAGCAGGTAGGTGCTCATCGCCGGGAGGCGCGTTCGGCGATCACTCCGGCGGCAATGCCGGCAAGCGCGGCCACGATCAGCCCCAGGCGGTACGGGATGCCCCTGCCGATGACGGCGGCGACCCCACCGACGATGGCGGCGAGGACTCCGGGGCGATGGGCGAGGGACGGGATGATCAGCACCATGAAGACGAGGGGGACCGCGAAGTCCAGCGACCACGACTCCGGAATCTGTGCCCCGAGGAGCGTGCCCGTCGCAGTCGTGATCTGCCAGGGGATCCAGAGGCCGAGGCCGGCGCCGAGGAAGAAGCGGCGCTTGTAGGCGGGGTCGTCGACCGCCACGAAGCGGTTGATCGACACAGCAAAGGCCTGGTCGGTCATGAGGTAGGGCAGCCCGAACCGCCAAGGTGCCGGGAAGTCGCGGAAGTGGTCGGCGAGCGCCGCCGAGTACATGAGGTGCCGGGCGTTGACGACCAGCGCCGTGGCGATCACCACCGCTGCGCCGGTGCCCGCATTCGTCAGCTCGATCGTCACCAACTGGGCGGCGCCGGCGAAGATGATCAGCGACGTCGACCACGCCATGCCGGCACCCATCTCGGCGCTCGCGCCGGCGACGCCGAGAATCAGGCCGAACGGGATGACCCCGACCAGAAGCGGGACGATGGCCGTGAAGCCGTCGACGATCGCGGGGGATCTGCCATTCGTCGGTGGGATGGGGGATGCGATAGCGGTTGCCCTCGGTGCGGCCGATTCAGGCTACCGCCGTCGCCTGTCAGCTCGGCCAGCCGAGGTCTCTCCCGAGCAGATCGGCGAGGGCGGCGTTGGGTGCGGCGAATACTGCCCGGAGCCGGGCGGTGACGTCCGGGTCGATGCCGCGCGCTGCGGTGCCGTGCGCCTTGCTGAAGTTCCCCGGATTCCACCCGGAGAGGCCGACGAAGCCGGTGATCTTCTCCCACACTGCTTCAGGCTCGGCGTAGTAGTCCTCGGAGCGAACGACGAGGATGCGGTCCCGACCTACGGCGTCGAACCAGCGGGCGAGCTGCTCGGCGTAGTAGCCCCTGCCGGCGTAGGCGTGCCGGAACCAGTCGACCGCCGGGTAGTGCGGTTCCCGGGCGAGCCGCTCCCACGCCGGCCCGGTCCGCTCCGCTTCTCGGGCAACTGCCTCGGCGAACGGCAGCGTCTCGTGGCCGATCCGGGTCATCAGCTTCCAGTGGCTGAACGCCCGTGCGACTGGGTCGCGCAGCAGCACGACGAACCTGGCGTCCGGCAGCTCTTCCGCCGCCCATCGGGGAGCGAACGGGTGTGCGAGGTAGTTGGGGGTCGCCTCCCCGCTCAGCGCGGCACCGTGACGATTCCGGACCGCCGATCGTTCCCCGTCCGTCGGGAAGTGGGCGAGGTACCACCGCTCGCCCTTGCCGTGGTGGTAGTCGAAGTAGTGGATCTCCTTGGTCACGGGGGCCAGCATCTGTGGGTGCCGTTTGAGGTCGCGGAACAAGCTGGTCGTTCCGGCCCGCATCGTGCCGATCAGGACGAAGTCCGGCTTCTGCCGGCGCACCGCAGTGGCGCGTCCCCAGGCGAGGCGGGCTTCGGTTCGCACCCGATTGAGCATGCGGGCCGGCAGCGAGGTCATGGTCGTCCACCGTAGCTCGCTCGTGTCGCCGTGCGGTCGTGTTCAGCGGCGCAGCGGTGGGTAGAGTCGCCGAATCAACGAGTCCTGGGAGGAACGGTGAAGATCACCGAGGTCATCGAGGTCGAGCGCAACATCGATCAGGTGTGGGCACTGTTCGAGAATGTGCCCGAGCTGGCCAGGTGCCTTCCCGGCGCCGAGCTCACCGAGGACAAGGGCGATGGGGTCTTCGCCGGCAGCGTGGGCGCGAAGTTGGGGCCGATGACGGCGACGTTCGAGGGTGAAGCGACGGTGACCTCGGACACCGAGGCGCGCACCGGCAGCGTCAACGGCAAAGGCATGGACAAGCGCGGCGGCAGCGTCGGCCAGGTGAAGATGCAGTACGGCATGGAGTCGACCGAGACCGGAACCCGCATCACCGTTGATGCGGACGTGATTCTCTCCGGGGCGGCGGCGCAGTTCGGCCGGACCGGACTCATCAAGGAGATGTCGAACCGTCTCATCGGCGAGTTCGTGAGCTGCGTCGAGGCCAAGCTGGCCGCTGAGACCGTCGAGGAGGCGGCCGAAGTCGAAGCCGGCGAGGTGAAGGGTGTGTCGCTCTTCTTCTCGAGTTTGCTGACCACGATCGCGAACCTGTTCAAGCGTCTCTTGGGTCGCGGCTCGAAGGAGTAGCCGGGACCTGCCGTCACCGTTTGCGGCCCGCCGGCAGGGGCATGGTTCCGACGAGAGCACCCTGCCGGCCAGCACTTTCTCCGACATCGAGCGGCGTCACTTGCTAGCTTCGAGCACAAGGTCCCGACGTGAAGAGAGGTGTGATGGACGTATCCATGACCGTGAACGGGAGGGCGGTTTCGGGCGATGTCGAACCACGTACATTGCTCGTCCACTTCCTGAGAGAGGACCAGCTCCTCACCGGCACGCACGTCGGGTGCGAATCCGGCTACTGCGGCGCCTGCACCGTCCACATCGACGGCGTTCCGACGAAGTCGTGCATGGTGCTCGCCGTTCAGGCGGATGGCGCCGACGTGACGACGATTGAGGGTCTCGCCTCGGGCGGCGAGCTGCACCCGGTGCAGGAGGGGTTCTGGGAGCGCCACGGGCTGCAATGTGGATATTGCACCCCGGGCATGATCATGTCTGCCGCCGGGCTCCTCGCAGAGAACGACAACCCGAGTGAGGACGAGATTCGTCACGGCCTGGAGGGCAACCTCTGCCGGTGCACCGGCTACCACAACATCGTGCGTTCGGTCGAGTACGCCGCCGCGAAGATGCGCGGCGAGGAGCCCCCGGCACCGGAGTGGGAGGCGAGCTCATGACGACGACTACCAGCGCCCTCGGCGGCGTCGTCCGCCGCAAAGAGGACCCGGCGCTCATTCAGGGCCGCGGCACCTATGTCGACGACATCAAGCGGCCCGGGCAGCTCGTGGCTGCCTTTGCGCGCAGCCCGTTCGCCCACGCGCGGATCAACTCGATCGACACGTCGGCGGCCGCCGGCATGGCCGGCGTCCACGCCGTGTACACCATCGACGACGTGCGCCATCTGGGACCCGTTCTCGCCCAGGCGCCGGTTGGCAAGCTCCGGCCGATGCTGGCGGACGGCGTGGTGAAGCATGTCGGCGAGGCCGTTGCGATGGTCGTCGCCGAGGATCGCTACATCGCGCAGGACGCGGTCGATGCGATCGTCGTCGACTACGACCCGCTCGAGGCCGTCATCGACCTGAAGGCGTCGCGTTCAGACGCCGTCAAGGTGCACGACGATCTGGAATCCAACTTGCTCGTCACCTGGGCAGGGCCGTTCGGCATGGAGCCGGAACAGCAGGCCGAGGTCAAGTCGGGCATCGAAGCGGCGATGGAGCGGGACGACACCGTCTCGGTGTCGATGGAGATGATCAACCAGCGTCTGATCCCGGTTCCCATCGAGCCCCGCTCGGTGCTCGCCGACTGGAATGCCGGCTACGGCCACCTGACGGTGTGGAGCTCGACACAGATCCCTCACGCCCTCGCCGGTGCGTTCGGCAAGACCTTCGGGATCGCCTCCAACAAGGTGCGGGTGATCGCCCCCGAGGTGGGCGGCGGGTTCGGCTGCAAGCTGAACGTCTACTCCGACGAGATGCTCGTCGGGTTCGCCTCCATCCAGTTGGAGCGGCCGGTGCGGTTCACCGAGACGCGGCGCGAGGCCGCCAACTCGACCATTCAAGGTCGGGGCTGGATCGGCACCGCCACGATGGTCGGCACCGCCGACGGTGAGATCCTCGGGTACAAGTTCGAGGGGATCGCCGACCTCGGTGCGTACACCCACAACTTCACCGTCGCCGTCCCGTTCCTCGGGCTCTTCGTCGGTGCCGGGCAGTACAAGATGCCGACCTACTGGAGCATCGATTGCGTCGTGACCCACACGGCGACGACGGATGCGTACCGTGGCGCCGGCAGGCCGGAGGGCATCTACTACGTCGAGCGCATCATCGACCGGTTCGCCCGCGAGATCGGGATGGATCCGGCCGAGGTGCGGAAGAAGAACTTCCTGCCCAGTGATGCGTTCCCCGCCGCGGTCTCGCCGGTGGGCTTTGCGATGGACACCGGCGACTACGAGATGAACCTCGACGCTCTGCTCGACTTCGCCGGCTACGCCGAGATGCGGGCCGAGCAGGAAGCGGCGCGGGCCGAGGGTCGCCTGGTCGGCATCGGCATCTCGTCGTACGTCGAGGCCTGCGGCTTCGCCCCGGCGGCGCTCGCCGAGCTGGGCTTCTCGTGGTCCGAGTACGGGCTGCCGTCGGCGTTCAACGGCTCGGGTCTCGTTCGGGTCAACCCGGACGGCACCGCCACGGTGTCGATCGGCACCGGTCCTTCCGGACAGGGTCATCAGACGACGTGGGCGCAGATCGTCAGCGATCGCCTCGGCATCCCGATCGACAAGATCGAGGTGCACCACGGGGACACCCGCGAGTCGCCGATTGGCATCGGCAGCTTCGGCTCCCGCTCGCTGGCGGTTGACGGCACGGCAACGTACGACGCGGCCGAGCGAGTCCGAGCGAAGGCTGCGGTGCTGGCGGCTCATCTCCTCGAGGCCAACCCCGAGGACATCGTGTTCGCCGACGGCGGCGCGCATGTCGCCGGTTCGCCCGGGTACCAGACCCGGGTCGAGTGGGCCGACATCGCGTCGCTCGCCTACATGCCGCACATCGCCCCCGAGGGCTTTGAGCCGGCGCTCGAGGCACACGTGATCTTCAGCCCCGGCAACGCCACCTGGCCGTTTGGGTCGCACTTGGCCATGGTCGAGGTCGATCGGGACACCGGTGACGTGGAGATCCTGCGCTATCTCGCGATGGACGACTGCGGCAACGTGGTCAACCCGATGATCGTTGACGGGCAGCTCCACGGAGGTCTCGCCCAGGGCATCGGGCAGGCCATGTTGGAGGAAGCGATCTACGACGACGCCGGCAACCTGCTCTCGGGTTCCCTGGTCGACTACCCGATCCCGACGGCTTCCGATCTGCCGTCCTTCGAGCTGAGCCGCACGGTGACACCCACGGACGTCAATCCGATGGGCGTCAAGGGGATCGGCGAGGCGGGCACCATCGGTGCCGCGCAGACCGTGGTCAATGCGGTCGTCGATGCGCTGTCCCCGCTCGGCGTGAAGCACGTAGACATGCCGTTACGGCCACGCAAGGTGTGGCAGGCCATCCAGGACGCACAGGCGTAGGGGAGGAGATCATGTATCCACGTGAATTCGACTACGTCGCTCCGGCGTCGCTGGACGAGGCGCTGGCCACCTTGGCCGCCAATCCGGGAGCGAAGGTCATGGCGGGCGGCATGAGCCTCCTGCCGCTGATGAAGATGCGGCTGTTCTCTCCGGAGATGGTCGTGGACATCGGCAGGATCTCCGGCCTCGGCGCGATCAACGACAATGGCGACCACCTGGCGATCGGCGCACTCGTGCGCCACGGCCAGACGGCATCGGACGCGCTCGTCAACGAGCATGCCGCTGCGCTGGCCGAGGCGGCGAGCTACACGGGAGATCCTCAGGTGAGGAACCGCGGCACGACCTGCGGTTCGCTCGCTCATGCGGACATCGCCGCCGATCAGCCCGCTGCGGCGCTGGCACTCGGTGCGACGATGGTGGCCGCTTCCGCAGGGGGTACCCGGGAGATCGCCGCCGCCGACTTCTTCGTCGACACGCTGACGTCGGCGCTGAACGCCGACGAGATCCTCGTCGAGGTGCGGATCCCGAAGGCGGGCGGCGGGTCGGTCTACGACAAGCTCGGCCGCCGGGGTGGTCACAGCGACTACGCCGTTGCCGGGGCCGCCGCCTGGGTGAAGAAGAGCAACGGCACCATCGAGGCTGCCCGCGTGGCGCTCACGGGAGTGGGCACCAAGCCGACGCTGGCGGCCGGGGCGATGGAGGCGATCATCGGTTCCGACGGCGGAGCCGACGCGATCGCTGCGGCCGCGGCGCGGGCCACCGAGGGGGTCACCGTGTTGGAGGACCTCTACGGATCCGAGGACTACAAGGCGCATCTTGCCCAGGTGTACGTCGGTAGAGCCTTGGAGCAGGCAATCGCTCGAGCCTGACCTCTCCGGGAGGGAGGACGAAAGGGGCGCCATAACCGTGGCGCCCCTTTCGCGTGCCTCGGGGCCGGGACGGAGGCGGCCGGGGGATTTGCTTTCGCTTAGCCGAACTCGGAAGTCGTCTTGAGAGAGCGTGACGCATCCTCCTTCCGTACCTGAGAAGGAGGAACCAACAATGCGTGCTCGAATCGTCACCGTGCTCATTGCAGCGACGCTGGTCATCTCGATTGGCTCCGCATGGGCCGTCACGACCACCAACGATGACGCGGCCGCCGTGACGGCGACGACCGCGATCGAGACAACGACCTCGGCGGCGTTTCCCGCCGACGGCGAGGCCGTCACGGTCGACGTGGCGGAGGCCGGCTCGGTCACCTACGCCGTGTCGAACGGACTCCTCGAGGTCGTCGACACCGCAACCAACGACGGCTGGGTTGCAGAGATCGAGGTCGGCACCGGCATCGAGATCGAGGTGAAGTTCGAGAACGCTGTCGATCGCGTCGATTTCAAAGCCGAGATCGAGGACGGCCAGGTTCGGGTCAGGATTCGCATCCGCCCGGGCGACGGGGGAGCGACGGCAACGTCGATTCCCGCCAACGACACGTCCACGACCTTGCCTTCGACGACCTCGCCGTTGGACGTTTCTTCGACCTCGCTGCCTCCTGTCGACGGCACCTTCACCGCAGCTGCGGGCGAGGCGGGTTCGGTGACGTACTCGCTGGCCGGCGCCGTCCTGAGCGTGGTCGACGTCCAGGCCAACGACGGCTGGTTCGTGGAGATCGAGCACGCCACCGGGCATGAGATCGAGGTGAAGTTCACCAATGCCACCCATCGCGTGGACTTCGACGTGGAGATCGAGGACGGCGAGATTCGAGTTCGGGTCCGCACCCGGGCCCTCGACGGCGATCACCACGACGATGACTTCGATCACGATGACGACGATGACTTCGATCGCGATGACGACGATGACTTCGATCACGATGACGGCGACGATGACGACGACGGCGACGATGACGACGACGGCGACGATGACGACGATGATGAGGACGAGGACGAGGACGAGGACGACTGAGTGCGCTCAGGCGTCGGCGGGGCCCCCGGAGGGTTTGGCCACCGCAAAGGCCAGCGTCACTCTGGCTCCTCCCAGGGGGCTCGCTCCAACGGTGAGCGAGCCCCCCGTTGCTTCTGCCGTGCGACGGGCGATGTCGAGGCCGAGACCGGTCGATCCTCCGCCGCTCTTGCCCCGCTCGACTGTGGCGGCGTCGAAACCTTCCCCCGCATCGTCGACGGCGACTCGGACGACACCGCCGACACACTCGGCTGAGACGGCATATCGAGTGCCCTCGGCGGTGTGGGCGAACACGTTGCCCAGCAGCGCATCGATGGTAGCTTCGAGATCCGCCCGGGCGACATGAACGGCGACG
>JBFFFX010000103.1:0-8133 GCA_041557775.1 Acidimicrobiia bacterium
GGGCGGCGCGACGCACGGCCGCTTCCGCGCCGCCGCCGATGATGACCGGAATCGGGCGCTGTGGTGCGGGTCGAACGGCCAGCGGCGGGAGCTGATACACGTCGCCGTCGTGGTGGAAGACGTCACCGGTCCAGGCTCGAGGCAGGATCTCCAGGATCTCCGTCATCGCTCGGCCCCGAACCCGCCGGTCGGCGCCGAGCCCGGCGAACTCGGCGTCGTTCCATCCGAGACCCAGGCCGAGCGTCAGGCGGCCGCGACTGATGAGCTGCACCGTGGCGGCATCCTCGGCGAGCCTCACCGGGTGGTGCAGCGGCGCCAGCAACACGCCGGTCCCGATCTCGATCTGCGATGTGCGGGCCGCAATGGCTGCGCTCGTCACCAGCAGGGAGGGCATGTAGCCGTCGTCGACGAAATGGTGCTCGGTGGTCCACACGGAGGAGTAGCCCAGACGCTCGGCGTGTTCGGCGAGCGCGAGCGTCTCGGCGTATGCCCGTTCCCAATCCGGGTCGGTGCCCGACGGTGTCTGCGCCGACAGCAGGCCGAACCCGAGACCCATCCCCTCAGACCGCCAGATGGGGAGCCGCGATGTCGGGGTCGTTGACCGCCAGAGCGAACTGCAGGTCGTCGCCGTTGGTTCGCAGCAGGTAGAGGGCATCGATGTTCACGCCGGTGCCGGCGAGCGATTCCGTCACATTCGCAAGCGCTCCCGGCCGGTTGTGGATCCGGGTCGAGATCACGCGGTGCTCGTCGTATTCGAGTCCGGCCTCGCCGAGTACACGGCGAGTCGACGCCTCGTCGTCAGAGACGAATCGGACGATGCCCTCCTCTCCGGTGGCGAAGGCGGCGAGCGCCTCGATGTTCACCCCCGCGTCCCCGAGCTTTCGGGCGAGGGTCGCCAACTGGCCGGGCTTGTTGGCGAGGTGCACGGTGAACTCCGTCATGCCTCCAGCATACGTCTCCAGACGCACTTGTGGCAGGTCAGGGCGCGGCCGCTGCGAGACCGGCGACGACGATGACGGCGAGGCCCAGCACCACCTGTTGGGCGCCGAGCACCGGAGCGGCCGGCGGGGGTCTGCGGACCAGGGCGATGTGGATCGCGGCCAGGATCGCGATCGCGGCGAGGGCCGCGCCGGACGTGGCCTCCGCCGCCGTCGTCGTTGCGATGGCGGCGATCGCGACGGCCTGACCGGCGTCGCTGGTGGCGAGCCGGTGAGGCTGGTCCTTGGCCCGGCGCAGCTGCACGCGTACGAACACGACGGCGGCGACGGCGCGGGCGGCAGCCACCGCCCAGAGCCCGTAGGCGATCGGAGTGTCGACGGCGCCGGCGAGGGCGATCGCCGCGGCGACGGAGGCAATGCCGACCGTACCGGCCAGCTCGGGGACGAGTCGCCGGCTGCGGCTGCGCACGTCGTACCAAAGCTCGATGCCGAGCAGCGGGAGCGCAAAGAGGAGGGGCATCCAGAAGCCCGCTTCGGCGGTGGTGGCGGCGAAGGCGACGAGCACGGCGATCGCGACCGTCTCCACTGCGACGACCCGTGTGGCGAGGACGGTCCGGGGTAGGTGCCGCCGTCGGCGCCGGTCGACCATGGCCGTTTTGAGCGGCGTTCTCGCCAGGAAGCCAACCAGCGCCATGGCGGCCAACGCGGCGCCGGCCCACGTTGGAGCGACGATCAGACCGAGCAACGCCGGCTCCAACGTGAGGCTCCAGCCGCCGTGCTCTCGGGGCAGCGCCACCGAGGTCAGCGTGGGGCCTGAGGCCGATCGGTCGGTCATCGCCGACAGGCTACGCCTCCGTCCTCGGGCTCCGGCCGCGTGGCCCTTCCCGGAACCCGGTGACCTCCGGCTCTGCCCAGCATCGCCTCCCCGGGAGCACGATGAAGGCGAGGAGGCAATGTCATGCGTGCGCTGTCGATCGTGCTCTTGATGCTCCTGGTCTCCGCATGTGGAGAGGCCGACCCGAAGACGTTCACCGAGTTGGATGACGGCCACGCCGTCGACATGGCCACCGGCGAGGTGATCGAGGTCACCCTGCCGGCGAACCCCGCGACGGGCTTCACGTGGGAGGTCTCGCCCGTGTCGACGCGATGTCTGGAGATGGTCGGCGAGCCCGACTTCACGCCGATGGGCGCGCTGATCGGCGCCGGCGGAGTGCTCAAGATGGAGTTCGAGGCCATCGAGTCGGGGAGCGGCGTGCTCGAGTTGGTCTATCAGCGGCCGTGGGAGACGCAACCCCCCGAGGACACCTACCGGCTGCGCATCGACGTCTCGAGCTGAGCCCGCTGCGAGCCGGCTAGAGCTGGAGACCCCTCACCGTCGGGTCGACTCCGGGGCGGAGTTCGCGTTGGTACGCCGTGGTGCGGTGCCGCTCGATCATGCCGGCTGCTTCGTAGAGTCGGGTCGCCCCGGTGAGGCTGTGCGCATCCACGTCGAGCGCGGCGCCGCGATACCCGCGGGCGTGGAACTCGGCGAAGGCGTGCAGCAGCAGGGTGCGCGCCAGGCCGCGCCGGCGCCACGGTCGGCGTACGCCGAGGCTGAGCACGTACCCCATCGTCGGGTCGCCTTGGGCATTGGCGTTGCACCAGCAGTTGGCAACGATCTCGTCGCCCTCGTAGAGGAGCCACCACAAGCTCGGGTCGTGGTCGGGCTGGGTACAGAGGTGCGCGATCTGCTGGAGGTGTTGATCGAACGGCCGCTCGACGTATCCGTAGTGGTCACGGAAGGCATCTCGCACCGCATGAAGCCCCGCCTCAAGAGTGTCCGCGGTCATCGGGCGCAGGGCGAAGCCGTCGGGGAAGCCGGCGGCGGGAGGCGCACCGTCGAACTCGATCTCCATCGTGATGAAGTAGCGGTCGACCTCGAAGCCGAGATTCTCGAGCAGGTCGACGGAGGGACCGTGCGAGGGATCGGTGAGGACGTTCATGACGACCCTCAGATCGTCAGGCGCAGAGGATGTCTTCTCCAGCGCGCGGGAGGTGGCCCAGTCGACGAGCGCGGTGCCCAGCCCGCGGTTGCAGTGCTCCGGTGACACGACCCCGACGACCGTCGGGTTCACGTGCGGTTCCATCGAGACGACGACCTCCTGTGCCGCGATCCGGCCGTCATCGTCGCGGACGACGCAGAGATCCTCCTGCGGATCGACGAGGGGCGAGGTCCAGTAGTGCTTGTAGTCCGCCTCGGAGATCAGCGGTCGGCCGTACTGCCCGAGCACGACGCCGACGAAGTGCGCCGCGGCTTCGCCGACGATGTCGTCCGAGACGGGGGCACGGTGGTAGCCGGGAGGGAGTGTTGGCTGTGCCACGGGATCGGTCCTTCGGTCCTGGAAGAATGGTCGAATATCTCCCGACCTTGTGTCAAGGAGGCACCTGGCACATCGAACATACGTTCGATTACGATGAGGTGATGGCCGGGTACGCGGAGCTGCACTGTCACACCAACTTCAGCTTCCTCGACGGGGCGTCCCACCCCGAGGACCTCGTGGTGCGCGCCGCCGAGCTCGGGTACACGGCCCTCGGGGTCACCGACCATGACGGGTTCCGGGGCGCCGTCAAGGTTCACCAGGCGGCCCGAACGATCGGGATGCCGGTCGTGTACGGGACCGAGGTGGGGTTTGCGAGGGCCTCTCCACGAAGCGAGGAAAGGGTCCGCCGGCGCCGCGAAGCAGAGGTGGAGGCAGGGGGACGGGGCGTCGGCCCGGGTTCTGCCACACGCCCGAGTCCCCCTGATCCGCACGTCACCCCTCGGCGTGGCCGCACCAAGCGGATGCACGGGTCCAAGCCGGTCACCGAGGCGCCGACCGATCATCTGGTGTTGCTGGCGCCCGATCCTGCCGGCTATGCGGCGATCAGCAGGTTCGTGACCCGTGGGCAGTATCGGGGAGAGAAGGATCGGCCGGTGTACGGCTATCCGGAACTCGCCGAAGCCTCGCGGCACGGGAACCTGGTGGCGTTGACCGGATGCCGTCAGGGAGGGGTGCCGCGGGCGGCGCAGGCCGGCGATCTCTCCGGGGCGATGGAGGCGGCAGCCCGGCTGCGGGAGATCTTCCCGGAGCGGCTCTACGTCGAGTTGTGGCACCACGGCATGCCCGAGGACGACCTCCGCAACGACCTGCTCTTCGAGGTTGCGCGCCGTCTCGGGTTGCCGGCGGTGGCGACGAACAACGTGCACTATGCGCACCGACGCGATGCGGATCTCGCCGAAGTGCTGGCGGCGGTGGCGGGGCGGCGCAATCTGGACACGGCCGACGGCTTTCGTCCCGCGACCGATGAGCGCTATCTGCGGAGTCCCGCCGAGATGACGGCGCGCCTCGCCCGGTATCCGGGGGTGGTCGACTTGGCGGGCGAGCTGGGGTCGGCGCTTGCCTTCGATCTCGATCTGCTCACTCCGCAGCTTCCCGATTTCCCGATGCCGGGGGCGTTCACGACGGAGGACGAGTATCTGCGTCACCTCGTTCTCGAGGGGGCCCGCGAGGTGTATCCCGGGCGCGGGACCGACGGGGTCGATCCGCAGGCCCGCGCCCGTCTCGATCATGAGCTGGGCGTGATCGAGGAGCTGGGGTTCGCCGGGTTCTTTCTCGTCGCCTGGGACATCGTCCGCTTCGCTCGTTCTCAGGACATCTACTGCCAGATCCGCGGTTCGGGAGCCGACTCGGCGGTGTGCCGCTGCATCGGGCTCACCCGGGTCGACCCCATCCGGCTCAGCCTGCCCTTCGAGCGGTTCCTCTCCGCGGAACGGGGACGTCCCCCCGACATCGACATCGATTTCGAGGCCGAGCGGCGCGAGGAGGTGATCCAGTACTGCTACCGGCGCTACGGCCGGGAGCGGGCGGCGATGGTCGCCAACGTCATCACGTACCGGGCCCGTTCGGTGCTCCAGGACGTGGGCAAAGCCTTTGGGCTCACCCAGGCCCAAGTGAACGCTCTCACCAAGTATCTCGACACTCGGAGCCCGCAGGCGATACGCGGTGCGGTGGATCTTCCCGAAGGCCTCACTGCCGATCTCATCTACGACCTGTGCACCCGGTTGGATGGATTTCCCCGGCATCTCGGCATCCACTCCGGCGGCATGGTCGTCGCGCAGCGGCCGCTGTGGGAGGTGGTGCCCATGGAGTGGGGGCGGATGGAGGATCGCTCCGTGCTCCAGTGGGACAAGGACGACTGTGCCGCCATGGGCATCGTCAAGTTCGACCTGTTGGCGCTGGGGGCGATGAACGGTCTTCATCTCTCGGTCGACGCCATCCGCGAAGCCCACGGCGTCGACATCGATCTCGCCACCATTCCGCAGGAACCGGTGATCTACGACATGCTCACTCGTGCCGACACGGTCGGTGTCTTTCAGGTGGAGTCGCGGGCGCAGATGGCCACGCTGCCGCGAATGAAACCAAAGACCTTCTACGACCTCGCCATCGAGGTGGCCCTCATTCGTCCGGGCCCGATCCAGGGCCACTCCGTGCATCCCTTCCTGCGACGTCGCAACGGAGAGGAGCCGATCATCTATCCCCATCCTTCCGCACAGCCGATCCTCGAGAAGACGATGGGGGTCCCGGTCTTCCAGGAACAGCTCATGGAGCTGGCCCGGGTCTGTGCGGGGTTCAGCGCCGGGCAGTCGGACCGGCTGCGGCAGGCGATGACCCACAAGCGGTCCGAGGAGGCGATGGCGCAGCTGCGCGATGAGGTGTACCGGGGGATGGCCGGCAACGGCATCACGGGCGCCGCCGCCGACGAGATCTGGGAGAAGCTCCAGGGGTTCGCCTCGTTCGGTTTCCCCGAATCACACTCGGTGTCGTTCGCCTACATCGTGTACGCCGCCTCCTGGTTGAAGTACCACTGGCCGGCGGAGTTCTTCATGGGACTGCTCAACGCCCAGCCGATGGGCTTCTACACCCCCAACTCCCTCGTGCAGGATGCAGCGCATCACGGCGTGGTGGTGCTCCCGCCCGACATCAACCGCTCGGTGTTCGACTGCACCATCGAGCACCACGACACCGATGCCGACGACGTCGTCGAGTATCTCGGCATGCGCTGGCGGCGGGGGAGGGGCGCCGTCGACGACCCCATTCGATCGGCGGTAGCGGTGCGCATTGGGCTGCGGTACGTGCGCAACCTCGGCGATGCGGAGATCACCCGCATCGAGGCGGCTCGCATGGTGGGTGGCAAATTCCTCTCCGCAGAGGACCTCGCGCAGCGCACAGGTCTCCAGGTCGATGCGATCGAGGCGCTGGCGGCCTCCGGGGCGCTGGTTCCCCTGGGGCTGGGCAGGCGCGAGGGCATCTGGGCGGCGGGGGCGTTGGCGGGTATGGGGCCGGATCGGCTGCCCCTGGCCGCGGGTGCCTGCGCCCCGCAGCTCCCACAGATGAGCGGGATTGAGGCGGTGCAGGCGGACCTGTGGTCGACCGGGATCTCGGTGACCCACCCGGTCGAGTTTCTTCGAGACCGGCTGGATGCCAGGGGTTGTCTGCGCATCAAGGACGCCTTGACGCTGCGCGCGCACGGAACTCGGGCCGAGGTGGGCGGCATCATCACACACCGCCAACGCCCCGGCACCGCGCAGGGAGTCCGATTCCTCAACCTCGAGGACGAGACGGGTCTGTTGAACGTCGTGGTGCTGCCCCAGGTGTGGGAAGCGCACTACGAGATCGCTCGCAAAGCCATCGGTGTGGTGATCGGGGGCGTGCTCGAGTACCGCGACGGGGTCACGAACCTGGTGGCGCACCGCTTCGAGAACTGGCCGGTCGCCGGCATCCGCAGCCGCGACTTCCGATGAGCGCCCGCTGCCGGTCCCGGCTCGACAGCTCGGCGGCAACTCTCGCGAGGCCGTCGTTGCCCCCGCCGGCGGTGCTCAGTCGATCCTCTAGGTCGGGCGACCCTTTCTGGCTCCGACCCCTTCTGTCATGGCCCTGCGCTCAGTACGATCGTCGCCGACCTTGCGTGGGCGTGCGACACGCGCACGGGATCCAGGGGAGAACAGGGAGCCGGGTCACGTGACATCGGAGACGGTACCGCCACGAATCGTTGATCAGCCGGTCTACTTTCCGCCCGGTGACCAAACATACTTCGGCCTGGTCAGCACACCGGTCGACGCGGACCGGACCACCGGCGTTGTGCTCCTCTCCGGCCCTCAAACCGGCTCGACCACCATCGGTCGCAATCGGATGTGGGTGCGAGTCGGGCGCACGCTCGCCGCACGGGGCTTCACCGCACTCCGCGTCGACTACGGCGGGCTGGGAGAGAGTCTGTCTGGAGAACCGGCCTACGACCTCGGGCGTCCCGCAGTCGCCATCTTGCGCGAAGGCATTGCCCATCTCCAGAGCCTTGGACTCGAGCGTTTTGTCATCGTCGGCACATGCTTTGGTTCACGCACGGCACTCGCAGGGGCCGCGGCTGAGGAAGACGCCGAGATCACGGGGGTCTTGCTGCTGGCTCCGCCCGTACGGAACGGCACGAAAGGTGGGGGCGGCGCGGCGCATCTTGCGGAGTATGCGAGCGTCGGAGATCTCGCCCGGCGGGCTCTCTCGGTGCGCGTACTGCGGAAGCTCGCGATGACCAAACGGGCGCGGCAGGTCGCCTCGACGGTCCTGGCCGGGAAGGCAAGGCACATGATGGGTCGTGGGCTCAGAGCCATAGGCGGTGGGCTCAGGGGCAAGGCTGACATCGAAGCGAGTTCGGTCGAGGCCGCTCCGGGCTTCGTCGAGCCGTTGCGTGAGTTGGTTCGACGCGGCATACCGGCGCGAATGATCTTCGGTCTCGACGACATGTACTGGACCGAGTTCGAGCGCGCGAGAGAAGGTAGTCTCGGAGAGATCCTCGACGGCGCAGACACGATCGACGTGCATACCGTGCCGGGAGTCATCCGTGGATTCACGTCCGTTCGGATTCAGGACCTCACCATCGAGGGCATCGTCCAGTGGGCCGAGGAGTGCTCCCGATGACGACGCCCGCCACTCGCATTGATTCCGTCACGGGAATCAGGGAGGAGGTGGGCTACTTCGGGGCTCGGTCGCCGCTCATGTTCGGCACGACGCATCTGCCTGCCAGGGAGGCCCGCGCCGGAGTCATCATCTGCGGCTCGGTGCACGCCGAGCTGAGAGCGTCCTACCGCAAGGAGGTGCTCCTTGGTCGGGCGCTCGCCGCCGCTGGA
>JBFFFX010000104.1:0-8126 GCA_041557775.1 Acidimicrobiia bacterium
GAGAGCCCGGCGGGCGACCGTCCACGACGGGAGCCCGTACGACTGGTGAACGTGGACCACCGCAGGGGACGCAGCGGCCGCAGCGGCGGCAGCCCGCGCCGCCATGGCGGAGCCACCCATGCCGAGCACGACCACGTGGTCGTTCGGGGCCATTTCGGGTGTCTCCCACTCGGCGCCACGTGCGAGCTGATCGGGAACCTGCAGGACCAGATCCAGCATGGGATCGCGGCTCATTCAGACTCCTCGTCGTCCACCACCATGTCGGGAATCCCGTCGACCACCGGGTAGCGGTGACCGTTGGTGCAGACGAGGAAGGGAGGCGGCGTCTCGGTGCGGAGGGCGGCACCGCACCGCGGACATTGCATGATCTCCAACAGCTCGGCGGGCACGATGTCGGCGCTCATGCCACGCGCTCCACTGAGGCCCGGACGCGTGCAACGATGGCGGCGACGGCCTCCTCGTGGTGGGCCTCGGCGTTGAGACGGAGGACCGGCTCCGTGTTGGAGGGCCGCAGGTTGAACCAGGCGCCGCCGCCGAGGTTCACGGTGAGCCCGTCGAGACGTTCGATGTCCTGGTCGGCGTACTCGGCGGCGATGGCCTCCAGCGCCGCCGCGGTGTCGGGCACGGTCATGTTGATCTCACCGGACTGAAGGTACGGCTCGTAGCGCGTGCGCAGCTCCGACAGCGGCATGCCTCGCTCGGACAGCACCCGGAGCAGGACGAGCATCGCCAGGATGCCCGAGTCCGCCCGGTAGTGGTCACGGAAGTAGTAATGGCCGGAATGCTCGCCCCCGAAGACCGCGCCGGTGTCCTTCATGATCTCTTTGATGAAGGAATGGCCGACGCGCGTCCGAATGGGCAGGCCGCCGGCGCGCAGGATGGTCTCCGGAACGGCGTGGCTGCAGATCAGGTTGTACACGATCGACGCCCCGGGATGTTGCTCGAGGAACCACTCCGCAATGATCGCCGTCGTCGTGCTGCCCGGGAGGGCCACACCCAGCTCATCGACGAAGAACGCACGGTCGGCGTCACCGTCGAAGGCCACGCCCAAATCGGGCTTGGTACGGTCGATGTGCTCGAGCAGGTCGACCAGGTTCTCCGGACGAAGCGGGTCCGCCGGGTGGTTGGGGAACGAGCCGTCGGGCTCCATGTAGAGGCCGTCGAGCGTGGCGTCGAGTCGCTCGAAGACCTGGGGAAGCGCCACGCCCGCCATGCCGTTGCCGCCATCGACCGCCACCCGGAGCGGGCCGATGGCAGCGGCGCCGACGATGTCCAGCACGTGATCGACGTAGCCGGCGGTCACGTCGCGGGAGCTAGCCGCACCGCGGCGGCCGGCGGCGGCAACTCCGGCTTCGGCGTCGCGGCGGATGTCGACGAGCCCGCTGTCCTCCCCCACCGGCGCCGCACCTCGCCGGCAGAACTTGAGGCCGTTGTAGTGGGCCGGGTTGTGCGAGGCCGTGATCACGACACCCGGAAGGTCGAGCGTTCCGGAGGCGTAGTAGAGCATGTCGGTGGTGATGAGCCCGAGGTCGACGACGTCGACGCCCTGGCTGGTGATCCCATCGATCAATGCGTCGGCGAGCGCCGGTGACGACAGCCGGCAGTCGCGGCCTATCGCAACCGCCTCGGCGTCGACATGGCCGGCAAACGCAGCGCCGATCCGCCGCACCGCATTTGCGTCCAGCTCGGTCGGCACCACGCCGCGCACGTCGTAGGCCTTGAAGATGAGGGAGAGGTCCATCGCGGCGGCGAGTCTACCGAAGCCGGAGCGCTCCTCTTGCGGCGCCGCCCTGCCGCGAGGACGCTTCGCCGGCTCGCTCGGGCCCTACACTCTGGATCCCCATGGAACCGAGCTCTTCACCCTCGGTCTCGGTTGTGATCCCGGTCCACAACGAGGCCCCCTATCTGCCGGGAGCGATCGCACGTCTCTACGACCAACTCGACGCAGTCGCCGCCGAGGTCAGCGTGCTGATCGCGGAGAACGGATCGACCGACGGATCCGCCGAGATCGTCCGCGCCCTGATGGCCGATTATCCAGGCCTGGACGTCCTCGAGCTGCCCGATCCCGACTACGGGGCGGCCATGCGCGCCGGATTCCTCGCCACGGACGGCGACTGGGCGGTCAACTTCGACATCGACTACTTCTCCGGTGAGTTCTTGGAGACGGCCCTCGCCAAGGACGACGCCGACATCGTTCTGGCATCGAAGCGCGCACCGGGCTCGGACGACCGCCGCACGTGGCTGCGCAGAACCGCCACGCTCGGTTTCAACCTCCTCCTCAAGCTGGCGTTCCGGTCGTCGGTGTCGGACACCCACGGCATGAAGGCCGTGCGGCGACGCGTCGTCGACGACATCGGACCGCAGGTCGTGTCGACGACCGATCTCTTCGACACGGAGCTGGTCCTTCGCGCCGAACGGGCCGGCTACCGCATCGCCGAGGTGCCCGTCGTGGTCGTCGAGGAGCGCGAGAGCAAGTCGAGCCTCTGGAAGCGCGTGCCGCGAACGCTGCGCGGTTTGTGGCGGATCCGCCGCTTGCTCAGCTGAGCTCGGAGGTCAGAGGCGGCTCGCCCGGATCCGCAGCGGGCGCGGACTTCGCGTGCTCGCTCAGCGCCTTGCGGAAGACGATGTCGCGGTACGACGCGAACTTCGGCAGCAGGATGACCAAGGCGGCGACACCGGATGCGAGATTCTCACCGAGGATGCCGAGGGGTCCCCACAGCGCGTCGGCGCCGGTCACGATCACGATCGTCACCCCCCAGGCCACGAGGTTGACGAGGTAGAAGTTGGCGGTCTCGTTGAGCCCGCCTGCGCTTCCGCTCAACGCGAACGTCCATCGCCGGTTCAGTACGTAGGAGATGAACGTGGCTGCGGCGAACGCCAAGGTGACCGACCAGAACAGCGACACCCCCAGCTGACGGAGGATGTTGAAGAAGACGAAGTAGTTGAAGGTGTTGATGAAGCCGATGATGCCCATGCGCACGATCTGGCGGGCGGCATCGCGGGTGGCGAAGCTCCGGAGGTAGCTCTTCACGCGCCGGCTCCGCTTCTGCGCCGGGCGATCGCCAGACCCGCCAGCCCGACGGCGGCGAAGCCGGAGAGGACCAGGCCGAGGTTCTCCGGCGCTCCGTTGGTGAAGTCGAGCACCACGTCTTCCTCCGTCGGCACCACCACCATGAGCGACGGTGCTGCGTAGTACGGGCCCTCGGCGCCCTGAGCCCGCCACGTCGGGAAGTACGACACCTTCACGAGGTGCGGCACACCGATCGCGGTCGTCGTGAACGAGATTCGGTGGTCCTCCAGCACGATGTTGCGCACCGTCGCCCCGGACAGATCGTAGGGCGCAGCGACATCGAGACGGTCGGCGACGTCGGTGACGCGCGGCCACTCCTCGGGCCCATCCTCGACGAGCCAGTGATCGAGATTCTCGTAGTCGTCGTACCAGCGAAGCGCCGCCTCATGGAATCCCTCCTCGCCGGCGTAGACGGCGGGCATCACCGTGGCGATGTCGACCAGCGAGCTGTCCGGCAGCCTGAAGATCACCCACGGCGGCGAGGAGCCGATCTCATCGAGACCGCTGTCCCGGGCCAGTTCGGCGGCGTCCTCCGTCCATGCCAGGTAGTAGTCCACGTTGTACAGCTGGAGATGACGGATGCCGCGGGCGAAGTCGAGGTTGCGGTAGTTGAGTCCTCGTACCGGGTTCGACGGCCGCTTGGCGACTTCGGCCGCGTTGAGGAAGTGGAAGTGCGTGGTCAGCGACGACTCGAAGAAGAGGCCCTCCATCGATGGGTGACCCTCCGACCAATACGGCAGGAGCATCAGCGCCATCGGGGTCCCGAACTTGCCCATCTCGGGGCTGTTCGGCTCCCACATGATCCGCCCGTCGGGGAGCTCGTCGACGGTCTGCATCAAACCGTTGTACTCGGCGAAGGACTCCTTGCCCTCGTATCCGGTGTAGTTCCACCGCACCCAGCCCGGCACGTCGTGGATGGCGGCGAGGGTCACATTGAGGCTGAGGACGAGCGCCACCGTTGCGGCGAGTGCGAGGTTGCGGCGGCGGCCCGGCCAGTAGCGGGCGACGCTCCGGACGACCAGTCCCACGGCGATGCCGGCGAAGATGTAGGTACCCGCATACCAGTACGGCAGAAGCCGGGCGTTGTAGAGCGTGCGCAACTCGACACTCTCGAGCTGCAGCACCCAGTAGCCCATGAGCGGGACGACCGTCATCGTCGCCAGGACCGAGACATCGTCCCGGCGGAGCAGCGTCCAGATCAGGCCGATCGCCCCGAGCACCGCGATGGGGATGAACTCGTTGGGCAGCGGCGTCGCGACCGTCCCCGGCACCGAGCCGTCGCCCACGAGACCGCGCACCGGGGACCAATTCATGTCCGAGGTCATCCCCTGGAGCAAACGGATTCCCAGCGGCAAGGCCCAGAACGCGGCGATCGCAAAGCCGATCGCCCATGCCCGCACCACCGTCCCGGCGCCACGGCGGCGGAGGAACAGCGGAAGCGAGACGACGACCACCACGAGTGTCGTCACCACATGAGACAGCGCGGTGAGGGCCAGCGCCACCCCGGCCCCGACCGAGAACCGCCTGCCCTGGCGCGTATCGCGGATGACGAGGCCGAGGTAGACGAACGACAGGGCGAAGGACCACCCGAAGGAGAACTCGCCCGCCAGCGTCGACTTGATGTTCCCACCGAAGATCGAGAAGCTCTCCATGAACACGTAGCTCGACGCGACGGCCGCCGCGATCCCCGAGACGACGCGGGAGAATCCGATGCAGCGCACGAAGAAATGGAGCGCGGAAGGCAGCGCCAGGAGCCCGAGAATCGTGGTCAGCTTGAACGCAACGCCATAGGGCAAGATCACGTTCAAGAGCACCGTCGTCAGCGCCGGCAAGGGGAAGTAGAAGTAGAGCGCCGGGAAGCCTGCGTACCAGTCGTTGCTCCATCCGAAGAGCCGTCCCGACGGCAAGAGCGTGTCCTGCAGGTACTGGGGAAGGTAGACATGTGCTCCCATGTCGCCACCGGTCGGCGTGTTGGCGGTGAACAGCGCCGGGCCGGCGATGGACACGTCGAGGAATGGGAAGGCGTCGGTCACGCGGACCGACTCGACCAGGCCGGACATCACGATGAAGATGAGCAGCGTGGGCATGCCGATGGACGCCAGCACCACCAGCTTCGAGACGCGCTCGGGGTCGTAGCGGCGCGTCGTCGGTGGAGGTGCGGCGGACTCCGGGGGCGTCAGCGTGCTCGTCGACACCGTGGGGAGGGTAGTGCTCCGGCGCACCATCGAGCGCATCCCACCGGTGGCGTGGAGACGGGAGGCAGGTCAGCTGCCGGCGGCGCCCATTGCCTCCGGAACGTCGTCCAGCTTGCCGACATAGCGCGAACGTCGCCGCCCGTCCTCCCACCAGTACGCGTACCAGTACGGCCCGTGAGGACAGCGAGTACATGAGTCCTTCCCACAGCGCACGTGCTGCTGACGCAGCGAGACTTTGCCTTTGGCGATGTTCGAAACCGGGACGCCGCGCCGTTCGAGGCGGGCCTGGGCGAGGATCAGCAGGCGGCGGAGCTCGTGCTCATCCATCTCCCTCACGGCCTCGAGGACATCGCGGTCGATCGGCATGGCCGTCGATCAGGCGACGCCGACGGCGAGGAACAACGGCGGCTCCACGGCCCGCTCGTCGACCAGGACCCAGCTCTGCGGCGGAACGATCCGGTCGGCGTGCATCTCGCAGAGAGGAATCTCGGTGAAGCGATCATGCCGGCGACCGAGGTCGCGGAGCCAGACGTGCTTCGTCGCGTAGTCGAAGCTCATGGCGACCTGTGCTGGGTCGCTGCATTTGGCGCAGGAAGTCATGGGCGCAAGGTAGGCGCGAGCCGGCCTGTGACCAAGGATTTGCCGATTCGTCAACGGGACGCCTCCCACGCGGCCACGGCGCGACGCAGGCGGCGGGGCTTCGGCACGCCCACGATCTGATCGATGACGCGCCCTCCCTCATGGACGAACAGAGTCAGCGGCACCGCGGCGATCTGCGCTCGCTCGAGGGTTTCACGCTCCAACTCCCACGTGACCTCGCGCACGGGAAGATCAATGGAGCGGAGCGCCGCAAGCGCGTCCTTGCAGGTGGCGCAATCGGTGGAGGTGAACACGACGACCCCCGCGGGCAGGTCCAGTTGGGCAACGGCCACAGGCGGATGCACCGGCCGCTGCCACCGGCGGGTGAGCACCGAGATCACGACGACGATCGCCGCGACGGCGGCGACCACGGCCAGCCGAACGAGAGGGTCACTCATCGAGCGACACGGCGGCGAGGAACGCAACGCCATCCCCGCCCTCGACGCTCCAGGCCACCGAGATCGGCACCTGTGCTTCGAGGAGGAATCCCGCCGCCGAGCCTCCCTGCGGCAGTACCAGCCGGGTCACGGTCCCGGGTTCGACCTGGACCTTGTCGGCCGGCTGGGTCGCCGAGCCGAGGGGCTGGACGCTCACCGTGGCGAGCTCCGACGAGCTGTTGAGGATCCACACGGTCGAGACGGCGGTACGGAGACCCCCGGCGCCGGTAACGAGCCAGCGCTCGGCCGGCGCAGCCGCACCGACGGTCCCGGCGATTCGTTGGGAGACGGGCTCCTCGTCGTCAGCGGCCTCCTCTGCGAGGTCGGTTGCCAGGTCCTCGGCGACGACCACTGCGGCAACCGGTTCGTTCGAACGGAGGCCGATGGCGAAGAAGCGGCCGCCGAGATCTCCGAGCTCGATGCGCAACGGGGTGCGCGGAGCCACGACCGCGCTGCGGGCGGCGATGGTGGAGCCCTCCGCCGTGTAGACGTCCACCTCGATCAGCGCCTCGACCTCCGCGGGATTCGAGACCACGAGAGTCGGACTGAGACCCGTCTGGGTCACGACGGGGAACTCCCAGCTCGTCGAGAGACCCGTACCGGGCCACATGGCCTCGTCCAGGTCGGTGGCGACGATCATCGCGGGGATGATCAGTCCCTCTGCGGTGCTGACGGTGAGGCTCAGCTCATCGAGGAAGGGCACCAGCTCGTTCATGTCGATGTCCGTCCAGGAACGGCCGGCGACGTCGAGGGCGGTGAGGCCGACGAGACCGACCACACCGAACTCGCTCGTGCCCGCCACCGTCACCTTCGCAGCCTCGGGGAAGGGGTTGAACAACCGCAACGTCGTGACGCGGTCAGGCTGCGTCGTCCCTCCGGGCAGGTGCCACAGCTTGGGTACCGCCGCGACGCAACGGTCCCCCGTCATGAGGAAGTCCGACGTGACGACCGATCCCACGGCGGCAGGGCCGTCATCCAGCTCGACGAACCCCGGTGCGTCGCCGCGACGCACGATCGAGGCGACCTCCAGCGCCGCAGCACCGGGACCCGAGAGGTTGAGCCGCATCCCATCGGGCGTCTCATTGGGTATCGGACTGGGCAGCGTGATCTCTGCCCCGACGTCGGTCTCGCTTGCGATCATGATGAACGCGTCGCGTACCGCGCCTGCGTTCATCCACGGGCAGTACCAGACACTGCCCTCGGCGCCGGCGATGTCCTCGATGGCGGCCGCCCCGGTGAACGATGGGCTTTCCGGAGCCGGCGGCCGCGGGAGGGTGATCGCTGCCGCAACGAGCGCCCCGGCGGCCAGGAACAAGAGCAGACGCCTCACCGCCGCCGCCTTCCCAGCCACGACACGACGACGAGCCCCGCAAAGAGCCCCAGTGCGATGATCGCCTGGCTCCTGCGGCTCTCGATCGGAGCCCAGGCGATCTCCCCGGTCGCCGCCGAGACGGTGTTGCCCCACCCGGTCTGCTCCCACTCGATGCCCCAGCGCGAGTTGGCCCTCTCCGCGATGAACACCCTCGCCGCGGGGTCCGCCTCACCCTCGTAGCCGAAGACGGTCCTCACCCACGGTGTCCCGTCGCCCGTCAACGCGCGTACGGGATGCGCGGCCTCCGACACGTACGTCGGCGCAGCCGGACCTTCGAGCGGGACGAGGTCGAGCTGCCCGGCCAGGACCGAATCGATGGGACTGTCGCCGAGGAAGATCAACCACCGGATGCCGAAGGCAGCAAGATCCTCGCCGGCCCGGAAGGACTCGCCGAGAATGAGGCGCTCGAGCGC
>JBFFFX010000105.1:0-7970 GCA_041557775.1 Acidimicrobiia bacterium
ATCGTGTCCGTGGCCGGTGCGGCGATGGTCGACGTCGGGCGTCCTCACCTCCGGGTGGCCTGGCCCAGCGGGGATTGGGGTTCGCTCCCCCTCGAGGGAGGCGTCGAGGCCGCGTTCCGGCGCCGTCTCGCCGCCGCAGACGATCCCGACGCGTTGCGCGACGAGCTCCTCGCCGGCTTCGAGCTGGTGCGTTCGCCATTTCGCACCGCGGATGCGTTCGACATCGAGGAGATCATCGACCCGCGGGACACCAGAGCGATCCTGTGCCGGTGGCTGACGACGGCCTACGACACGCTGGCGCACGATCTCGGGACACACGGGCGCGGGTTCCGCCCATGAAGGCAGTGGAGCGACACTCGATGCTATCCCCGCACCCTCGCGTATCCCTGTTCGGACCACCGCACGAGACCGAGGCGGTCGCGCAGCTCGCCCCGACCGGCGTCGACGCCCAGATGGGTATCCAGTCGCGCCACGCCGGCGACGTGCACTCCGTGCTCACGTCGAGCCTCGTCGCCGACGGATCCTTGGCGGGCCAAGGTGTCGGGCTCCGAAGGCCGCCTCCGGATCCACGCCCCGTTCCACCACTCCCCTCGCGTCACGTTGCACCGGCGAGGTGAGCTCGAAGCGAGCCACGATACGTCGCACCAGGTCAGCGGCCTTCAGTTCCAAGTCGACGAAGTCCACCAATGTCTCGCTCGGGAAGCGAAGGAGAGCACGCGAATGCCGCTCGGCGACAGTATCGCCATCGCCGAGTGGATGACCGAGATTCGCAGGATCTGCGGCATTCGCTACCCGGGCGAGTGACCCGGGCGCAGACGCCGCTGCCCCAGCCGGTGCTCAGTCGGGGAGCGGCAGCCGCACGGTGAAGACGGTCTTCCCCGGCGCCGACTCGACGGTCAACGCGCCGCCGTGCTGCTCGTTCACGATGTGACGCGAGATGTCGAGACCGAGGCCCGTTCCAACCCCGATGGGCTTCGTCGTGAAGAAGGGGTCGAAGATCCGCTCCTTGAGCTCGGCGGGGATGCCCGGCCCGTCGTCGGCGATCTGCACCACGACCCAACCCCCCTCGGTGCAGGTGCGGATGCGAATCGACCCCGAATCGCCCAGGGCGTCGGCGGCATTGGCGATGAGGTTCGTCCACACCTGGTTCAGCTCACCCCCGTGGCCCTCGAGGCGCGGAAGCGCTTCGGCGTACTCGGTCTCCACCTCTAGCGACTTCAACTTGCTCCGCAGCATGATGAGGGTATCGGCGATGCCGCGATTGACATCGACCTCCTGCACTGCGCCCCGGTCGAGGTACGTATAGGAGCGCAGCGCGCCGACGATCTCCGAGATCCTCCCGGCGGCGTCGCGAATCTCGCCTGCGAGGCAGGCCATCTCATGGCGCCGCGCCAATGCGGCGAGCACGCCTTCGGGATGGTCCACTGCGGCGACGAGCGCCGGGATCGAATCCGCGTCCACCTCGAGATCGACGAGCATCCCGACGTAGTCCCAGGGGCTCTCGATCCCCGACTTGTCGAGCGCCTCCTCGGCTGCGTCCTCCGCATCCGTGCGAGCGAGGGAGCTCATCACCCGGCGCCGGCCGAGCCGGCTCTCGATCTCGCGCCACGGTTCCGGGGCGGTCGAGGCATCGGTGGCCAGAAGCTCGCTGAGCGTCGCCGCGGCGCGAGCGATGGCAGCGGCCGGATTGTTCAGCTCGTGCGCTACACCGGCCGACAGCGACCCCAGTTGCGCCAGCTTGTCGCTCTCCTGGAGCGCAGCGTCCGTCTCTCGCCAGCGGTCGAACATCGTCTGGAGGATGCGGCGGCTCGCCTCCGCCGATTCCTCGATGAGCCCCCGGAAGGTATCGCCATCGATGGCGACGAGGCACGCGTCGGAGGCGGCCCGCACCGACGCCGTACGCGGGGTCTCCTGCAGAATCGCCATCTCGCCGATCACCTCGCCTGGACCCGATGTCTTGACGAGCAGCTCGCGATGACGCGCCCGCTTCAGGATCTCCATCTCCCCGCGCTCGACGACGTACGCGCGATCGCCGGGGACACCTTCCTCGAACAGCAGGTCTCCGGCCTTCACCCAGACCCGCTCCCCCTTGGCGAGAAGGCGATCGAGATCCTCGTCGGCCAGGTTGGCGAACAGCGCGACGCGACGCAGCGCCTCTCTCACGTCACACCGTCTCCAAGTACCGGTGCACGAGGCTGATCGACATGGCGCCCTGCCCAACGGCCGTCGCAACCCGGTTCACCGAGCCGTAACGGCAATCACCGACGGCGAAGATCCCCGGTGAACTCGTCTCGAGGTACATCGGATCACGCTTCTCGCGCCATCCCCGGGGTCGCTCTCCGTCCTCCACCAGATCCGGTCCGGTGAGGATGAAGCCCGAGGGGTGGCGGGCGACGAGGTCGGCGACCAGCTCGGTGTGGGGTTGCTGCCCGATGAAGATGAACATCGCCGCTGCATCGAGCGTGCGCTCCTCGCCGGAATCGCGGTCCAAGATGGTGATCGCCTCGAGGCTGCGCTCCCCATGGACGGCGGTCACCTCGGTGCGCGTCCACACATCGATGTTGGGCGTTGCCTCGATTTGATCGATCAGATACTGCGACATCGTCTGCGTGAGGCTGCTGCCGCGCACCAACATCGTCACCTTCGAGGCGTAGCGGGAGAACAGCATCGATCCCTGGCCCGCCGAGTTGGCGCCGCCGACGACGAACATCGGCTGGTCCCGGTAGTTGGGTGCTTCGGTGAGAGCGGCACCGTAGTAGACGCCTGCCCCGGCGACCTTGCCCATCCCGGGCACGTCGAGCTTTCGGGTGGCCACGCCCATCGCGAGCACCAGCGCCTTGCACGTCACGTCCGAGCCGTCCGAGAGGGTCACGATCTTGTTGGAGCCTTCGAGGCGGATGTCGCGGACCTCGACCGCCGTCAGGATCTCAGTCCCCAGCCGCAACGCCTGGTCGGTGGCTCGCTTGGCCAGGTCCGCGCCGGAGAGGCCCTTCGGGAAGCCCAAGTAGTTCTCGATGCGCGACGATGTGCCGGCCTGGCCCCCTGTCGCCTCCCGCTCGACCATCAACGTGCGCAAACCCTCCGAGGCCCCGTACACCGCGGCGCCGAGGCCGGCCGGGCCTCCGCCCACGATGACCACGTCGTAGAACGGGCTGCTGGCGCGGGTGTGCAGCCCCACCTTCTCGGCGATCGCCGATTCCTCGGGATCACCGATCCAGCTGCCGTCGGGAAAGAACACGATGGGCAGCGCAACGTCGGAAATCGAGCCGACGAGCGCCTTCGCATCGCTCGAACGCTCCACGTCGAGCCATTGATACGGAATCCGGTTCCGGGACAAGAAGTCCTTCACCGTGTGAGCTCGCGCCGACCACAAGGTGCCCGCGACACGAATGCCCTCGTAGGCGAGGGGCGCCGACGCCGCCCAGGATTCGAGCAGATCGTCCACGAGCGGATAGAGCATCTGCTCGGGAGGCTCCCACGGCTTCATCAAATAGTGATCGAGCCCGATCGAATTGATCGAATCGATCGCCGCCTGCGTGTCCGCGTACGCAGTGAGCAACACCTTCTTCGCCGCCGGGAACAGCTCCATTGCGGAGGCGAGGAACTCGGTTCCGGCCATGCCGGGCATCCGCTGGTCGGCGATGAAGAGCGCCACCTGCTCGTCGCGACGCTTCAGCTCCTTCACGGTCTCGAGCGCATCGGCTCCCGACGTCGCCGAGACAACCCGGTAGTCCGCGCGGTACCGAGCCCTCATGTCGCGAGCCACGGCCGCTGCAACGGCAGGCTCGTCGTCGACGCACAAGATCACCGGCTTTGCCATCGCGCCCTCTCCCCGATCATGACTTCGATGCAGTCAGCACGTACCCATCGGCGGCATCGTTCCAAGCCAGATCGACGAACCCTTCGCGCTCCGCGGCGCGCACGAACTGCAAGAAGCTGCGGTAGCCGAACTTCTTCTCGGTGAAGTCCGGTCGTATCTTGCGAACTTGGCTCTTGAGACCGGAGAGGATCACGACACCGCGCCGCCCATCCTGCTCCACGACCGAGCGCAGCAACGCAAATGCCTCGGACTCTCCGCCGACGTGCTCGGGCAGCGTGACGCCTGGATCACCCGGGGCCGGGCCCTCGACAAGCTCGATGACGCTGCGCTCTCCGAGATGCGCCAGCATCTCTCCGAAGGCCCGGAAGCCGTAGTCCGCCTCGCTGAAGGTCGGATCCTTGCGGAGCAGGGCGCGCTTGAGCATCGACGCGGCGACCGGTCCGCTTGCGCTCTTCTGCATCCCGACCACGGTCTGGGCGATCAGTACCGCCAGATGCTCCACCGTCCGTGTCTCGTCATCGACCGACTCCGGCTCCTCGGGCACGTCGGCATCGACGGGTGTCTCGGGGCGGGCCTTCCCAGCGGTCCGCCGTGCCCCGCGACCACGCTGCCTCGCCGGCTCGACGGGGGCGTCCACGCCTTCGAGCGACTCGTAGAACAGGAACTCGTCGCAAGCGGGTGGGAGCAGCGCGGAGGTGGAGTTCTTCACACCGACGCCGATCACCTTCTTGTTGAGCTCCCGAAGCTTGTGAACCAACGGCGTGAAGTCGCTGTCGCCGGTGCAAATGACAAACGTCCCTATGTAGTCCCGCTCGAACGCCAGCTCGATGGCGTCGACGGCCATCTTGATGTCGGCTGCGTTCTTGCGCGATCCACCCACGCGCTGAGGAATCTCGATCAGTTCGACTTGGCTACGCGCCAGCATTCGCCGGTCCTCGTCGAAGTAGGACCAATCGGCGTACGCCCGCCGCACGACCACCCGGCCGCGCTCGGCCAGCGCGTCCCCAATCGGGCGGAAGTTGAACTCCATCCCGCCGAGATGATCTCGCGCCCCCAGGGCGAGGTTCTCGTAGTCCAGAAAGAGGGCGATGCGCTCTTCGTCGCGATCCACACCGCCAGGCTAGCCCGTATTGCCCATGACAGGGCTGGACTGGGTGCGGGGTTCATTCGAGGTATCGGGGCCTGGGCCATGCTGCCTTCATTGGATTGGCGTCTGATGGAGGGGCACGGCTCATGGCCCCAGAACAGAGTCTGACACGTGCCCGCAGAGCGGTGCTGGATCAGGTCGCCCGCAAGGAGTTGACCCCGTCGCAGGGGGCAGCAGCTTTGGGAATCTCGAAGTCATGGTTCTATGCGCTTCGCAGCGCCTACGAGCGCCATGGGGGAGGCAGGGATCATGCCCAAGCCTCGTCCCACGGGCCGTCACCCGAGGGCGTTGTCGCCGGCGTTGCGGGATCAGATCATTGCCTATGCCGTCGAGCACCCCACCGAAGGCCCGAGAACGATCCAGGCCCGGTTGCGGCTGGCTCGCTTTGGCAGCTGGCTGGTGTCGCACGGGTCGGTCTACAACGTGCTCAAAGCCGCCGCACCGCATTCCGATACCGGTTCTACGAATCCGCCGACGACGTCGACACCGACCTGCAAGCCTGGCTGCGGCTCTGCAACTACGAACGACCTCACCGCGGCTAACGCACCCGCGGACGACCACCCGCCGCGATCCACTACGCCAACCGACCCGACCTCCTCAAACAACAAGGATGGAACCCCGATGACATCATCCAACCCACCTGAACCGTCCGCCCGAAACATGGGCCACACGGACTAGCCCTTGCTGCGCGCCGACTCCCCCCTCGGATCATCGGGGCGAGCGCACGCGGCGGGAGGACGAGCGCCGCACACCCGCCCCACCACCCCGCCGAAAGGGATTCGAATCGGGGGACCTTCCGCTCTGGTGGGGAGCGCACCGAATGTGCGATACATGAGGCAGGAGGAACGGCATGTCATTCGACGCTGCGAGTCGAGCATCCACTCCGATGTTCGGAGTTCCCCGAACCGGCGAACCCTCCGCACCGGAACAGGACGCTTCCACCCCTTCGTGGGTCAACGCCCTCGGCCTGTTCTGGACCGGGCTCGTCGTCGTGTTGTGGATCTTCGCCTGGCTCTGGTTCGGATCCTTCGGTTGTCACGTGAACGGGTACGCCGGCTGCCAGTCGGACGTCGGCGAGATCTGGGGAGGACTCGGTATCGCCATGCCCGTGATGGGCGCAATCGCCATCTCGGTGGGCAAGACGTCGCAACGGCGATGGGTCGGGTGGCTCACCTGGTTCCTCCTCACGCTCGCATGGTTCGCTGCGGGCACGGTTGCCTGGGGCACGATCGACTACCAGCCGTGAGCGTGCGCCCGGCGCCGCTGGTTCACACGCTCAGATTGGCTCGCCCGTCACGGCGAGCCGGCGCGCCCGAACAGCGCGACTGAGCGGGTTGCTGGGACCAGAGAGGCAGGCTGTGTAACGCCTCGGGCCTGCGGCCGTGCTCCTCGCCTCCTCGATTCGCCTCGCTCTTCGATCCCTCGCGATGGCGGGATCATTCGCACGCACCGGCGCTCGGGGTGCGGCGCCCCGTCGCCGGTGAGGTGCGACTACACCGGCCCGCGCACTAGGGTCGCTACCGCTCCCCTCACCGTCTTGCATCGAGGAGGGCTGCGTCGTGAGACGCTCATATCGCATCTTGATTCTGGCGCTCATAGCCGCCACCGTTGGCGTCGCAGGGATCGCCCCCGCCTCAGGAGATGTCGCCTTCGACCCGAACGACATCGTGTTCCCGGTCATCGGCGAAGTGACCTACACCGACACGTTCGGCGCACCTCGCGGTGGCGGCCGCACCCACAAGGGCACTGACATCATCACCGCAGACGGCAAGGGCGTTCCCGTCGTCGCCGCCGCCGCCGGCACCGTCTCGTGGATCGGGAGCGAGTGCTGCTACCTCGCGATCAACCACGGCGACGGCTGGTCGACGTGGTACATCCACCTCAACAACGACACACCGGGCACCGACGACGGCGCCGGATGGGGCATCGCGGACGGCATCACCGCCGGCGCCACCGTGGAAGCCGGGGAGCTGATCGGCTGGGTCGGCGACTCGGGGAATGCCGAGGCAACCGTCCCCCACCTCCACTTCGAGATCCGTGACGACGGCGTCGCCATCAACTCCTATCCGTACCTGCTCGAAGCGACAGTCATCTCGGAACCCGGCGCCGCAACATGGGAGGGCACCTTCCGCGACGACGACGCCTCGGTGCACCAGGCCAACATCGAGATCATCGCCGAGCTCGGCATCACCCGTGGCTGCAACCCCCCTGCCAACGATCGCTTCTGTCCGGGGAGATCCATCACTCGCGGCCAGATGGCGGCGTTCATCCGACGTCACCTGAATCTCCCCGCGACCGATGCCGACTACTTCGACGACGACGGTGCAAGCATCTTCGAGGGCGACATCAACGCCCTGGCAGAGGCCGGGATCGCCTTCGGCTGTTCCGAGACCGCCTTCTGTCCAACCGAACCGCTGCGGCGCGAGGAGATGGCTGAGCTGCTCGTGCGGACGTTCAGTCCCACAGATCCCGACGCGTACGCCAACCCGAGCGCGACCGACTACTTCAGCGACGACAACGGCACAATGTTCGAGGAGTCGATCAACCGGCTGCGATATGCGGGAGTGACCGTCGGCTGCAATGCAGAGGAAGGGCTCTACTGCCCATTCAATCCGGTGACCCGCGCCCAGATGGCGACGTTCTTCGCCCGGGCACTAGGCCTCGGCACCTGACCGCAGCGCCGGCGAGTCGCCCAGCAGGTAGCGGGGACCGGTCCCGCCGCCCGCGGCCGCATCACCGGCGTTCAACAGGCCGCACGTCTCCAACGACAGGCATCCGCATCCAATGCAACCGGTCAGCTCGTCTCGTAGTCGCTGGAGTTCGGTGATGCGCTGCTCGAGGCCCCCCTGCCACGTCGTCGACAGCCGCTGCCAGTCGCGCTTGGTGGGATTGCGGCCCTCGGGCAGCTCGCCGAGCGCACTCGTGATCTCCTGCAGCGTCAGGCCGACCGACTGCGCAGCGCGGATGACGGCGACCCGACGCAAAGCCGAACGGTGAAAGCGG
>JBFFFX010000106.1:0-7944 GCA_041557775.1 Acidimicrobiia bacterium
CCTACGACTCGAACCAGCAACGACTCGACTCGCTTCTCGCCTGGCTCCACGACTACAACTGGCACCGACTCCACACCGAAGTCAACGGGCCACCAGCCAGCCGGCTACCCGTCAACAACGTCTGCGTGAAGGACAGCTAGCAGCGTGCGGAGAGATGGTTTGGCGCACCCCTGGCGGCACAACACTGCGTTGACAACGGGCTGTCAACGTTGCCTATCGAGTGCCGTTGGCGGCTCTTCCGCACCCTGCTAGCCCCGCACGGAGAAGTTGCGGAACACCCCCGTCGCCGGACCCCGCCGCACCCGGCATTCGACGACATGGGCAGCCCGCGGACCAGTGCGGAGGAAGGCTTCGAACTGGTCCAAGGCGCGCTCGTCGCCCTCGGCGACGACGTCGACCGACCCGTCGATGCGGTTGGCGACCCACCCCGCAAGACCAAGCGACGCCGCCGTGTGTTGCGTGGAGAAGCGGAAGCCCACGCCCTGGACCCGCCCCGTCACGACCGCCTCGAGACGCTGGTGTTGTGGTGACTCCGGTGCCATCGCGCCGCCTCCACGGACAGCGTACCCAAGGCACCGATCATGGGTGTTGAATGGCCGGCGATGGAGATCACCAGTCCCGATCGCGTCCTCTTCCCCGACGACGGATTCACGAAGGCCACGATCGTGGCGTACTACGAGTCGGCCGCTCCGGTGATGATCCGTCATCTCGCGGGTAGGCCGCTCACTCTGGAACGATTCCCGCGCGGTATCGACGGGGGCGGCTTCATGCAGAAGAACGCAGGCGCGCACTTCCCCGCGTCCATCGAACGGATCAGCGTGCCCAAACGCGGGGGTACGACGACCTACGCCGTCGTCCACGAGGCTGCAGATATCCCGTACCTCGCGAACCAGGGGACCATCGCCTTCCACGTGTGGCCGAGCCGAGTTCCGGATCTCTGGCGAATGGACCGCATCGTCATCGATCTCGATCCTCCAGCGGGAGAGACGGAGGCCGCCCGCGAAGCTGCCGCGATCGCCGGACGTGCCCTGGGCGACCTCGGCCTGCCTGCCATGCCCATGACGACCGGCTCGAAGGGCTACCACGTCGTGTCCCCGATCATTCCGACGATCGAACCCCGCCGCCTCGCCACCGCAATGCAGGGGTTCTCGCTCCTGCTGGCCGCCCGGCACCCCGAGCTGCTGACCACCGAGTTCCGCAAGGTCAACCGGTCCGGTCGTGTGTTCGTCGATTGGCTGCGCAACAGTCCTGCGTCCACCAGCGTGTGTCCGTGGTCGCTGCGGCCCAACCTACGGGCACCGGTTGCGATGCCCATCACATGGGAAGAGCTGACCCACGTCACCCCGGACGCATTCAACCTCGGCAACATCGGCGAGCGCTTCGGCGTGCCGGATCCGCTCGACACGCTGCAAAGTGATCCGTCCGATGCCGCGCTTGCCGTTGCGGCGATCGAACGGCGTCTCACCACGGCGGGCATCACTCCAAGACCGTTCGACCGCTTCCGATCCTGACCGGGAACATGCGACTGCTCCACCCCGTCTAGCCTGTGGCGGCTGCGGCCCCGTCGTCCAGCGGTCTAGGACTCCGGCCTTTCAAGCCGGCAACGCGGGTTCGAATCCCGTCGGGGCCACCAAAGTTTCGCCGCCGAGCGTCGCTCACGTTGCGGATGCCGCGGCGGTCGCGTCTCGGTCCGACGAGCCACCGATCACCTCTGCAGGCGACGGGTGACCTCGGAGAGCTGCGACTGGAAGGCCCCCACATTCTGGACCGAACCCAGTTTCCTCGGCGTGAGGCGACCGCGTTGCTTGATCAGGACGTAGCCGTAGCCGAGCTTGCGAGCAAGGAAGCCCTGAACGACCTTGGTGTCGGTCACTTGGTCGTAGGGAACGTCGACCCGGGACCGCGTGAGCGTGCCCTTTCGGATGACGAGCGCGGCGTCCGTCAGCTCGTAGGTCGTGAACAGCCACCCGAGTACGAGAGCCGCAGCGGATACGGCCCAGATGAGCAACACCGTCAAGGCGCTTGCTGCATCGGCCCCTACGAAGAGACCGATGATGATCGCCCACGCGAACAGCGTCACCATGCTGCCGGCAGCCGTGACCGGCAACCAGTGGTGTCTGAAGATCACCTCCGAGTGCGGTGAGGAGTCCGGCGCCGCTGGCACTCGGTTCTTCCCCCTCGCTTCCACCTCTTGGTCGTCCGGAGCCGCTGGTTCATCGCGCCGATGCTCGGCCGGCTGGGCAGTGCGCCTCGAACCGGGCCCTGATGTGGGGAGGTCCGGCGGCGACGAAACAGGACCGGCTGCCGTTGAGCCTTCCTCGGTGTTGCGCAGATAGCCCTCGAGTGCCTCGATTACGGGTTCGAGGTCGCGGTCCCAGCTCGCGTGCCGGAGATCTGCCGCATTCCGGTAGCTCAGCCACTCCAGGCTCTCAGGAAGCGAATCCACTGCAGGCATCGCTGCGCCGCGCACGAGCACGGGGATGATCGTGACGCCGGCGGCGTTCGCGGCCTCGATCTCGATGCGAACAGGGTCGTTACCCCGCTCGAGTCGTGGCCGCGTTGCGCTCCCGACGAACTCGGGACCTATCACCACCACCATCGCATCGGACTGCTCTATTGCTTCGTGGATTGCCGCGCGCCAATCGGAGCCGAGGGGAACGTTGTCTACGTCCTTGTAGACGGACGCAGCGCCGAACTCATCCCGGAGCGACTGATACAGCCGGCCGGCGTCGGCTTCGGAATCCTCTCGCCGATACGAGACGAAGATCCGTCCCAAGTGAAGCCCTCCGCGTTGGTCGCACCGAGCGTACCTCCGGCGAAACGAGCTCGTCCATGAGTCTCGGTCGGTGTCAATCCACACGCCGCCACTTCCGGGGGTACGGTGGGGAAGGAACGAGGGCCGCGCCGGCGGGGTCCGATCCGGGCAACCCGCCGGCGGCGAAGAGGACCTTCGGTCCTGGGGCCGGCCCCGCATGCCGTTGACAATCGATCCCTGGGGAAGGGGGCGGACCATGTCCGCACTCGCCCGGTGGCGGTAGTCCAGGAGCACCTCATGAGCGAGGAGAGAAAGAGACTCACTGTCGGCATCCTCGGCGCGGCCGGCATCACCGTGCTGCTGTTCGGCCTGCCATGAGAACCTTGGTCCCATGACGACCCCGCCGGAAGCCGAACTCGCGGAAGTGCAGATCGACGGGGACACCGGCTATCGGCGCGTCCGGCTGCCCAGCGACCTCCTCAGGTTGATCGTCGCCGTCTGCATCGGCATCATCGGCTTCCTGTTGGCGAGCGTGCTCGACAACATCAGCGTGGGGATCACGATCGAGGTTGTCGACGCCTTCGACGGCCTGCCCGAGGCAATGGTGGTCACCTTCATCCTCGCCGTTCAGCTCATCGCGTGGGCACTTCCGATTCTCACCGCCGTCTTCCTCCTCGCTTGGCAGCGCTACCGCCGGTTCGTCCTCGTCGTGCTCAGTGTCAGCCTCGCGGCCGCACTTGCCTGGGGTCTACAAACGGAGATGACCTCGCGCTTTGCTCCACCGGTGCTCGACGTCGAACCGCCGGCGTGGGTCTGTGACAACTTGGAGGCAACGCGAGACGGCGTCGTCCAAGCAGACGCGCCCGGCGCGGTCGGCGACGTCATCACGCAACCCGGTGAGACGATCGGAACCCTCTTCGGTAGCCACGCCTGCGTGCCCGGCGACGGCTTCCCGAACATCGTCTATCTCGCCGGCATGGCGGCAGCCTTCTCGACATTGACGCCGTGGCTCAATCGCCGGTGGCGGCGAACTTCCTGGGTGCTCCTTGGGCTGTTCCTGATGGCGCGCCTCATCGACGGTCTCCTCGTTCCCGTCGATGCCGTCCTGCTCATCGCGCTCGGGTACGGGATCGGTGCAGGGACCCTGCTGGTCTTCGGTTCACCGGACCGGCGGCCTCGAGCCGGTGCCGTCGCCGCCGCGCTCGCCGGCCACGGCTACGCCGTCACCCGGGCCGGCCCGAGCGCGGTGGCCGCCCGCAGCTCAGTGCCGTTCAGTGCCGAGTTGCAGGACGGAACCCGGCTGTTCGTCAAGGTCAGGAGCCACGAGGAGCGAGCCGCCGAGATCCTCTACCGCGCCTATCGGATGATCCGCCTCACCGGCTTCGGAGACGAGCGACCCTTCATGTCGCTGCGCCGGGAGGTCGAGCACGAAGCCGCCATGTCGCTGACCGCTGCATCAGCAGGCGTCCTGACTCCGAGGCTGGTCCGGGTCGCGGAGGTGCAGCCGGCGTCGATGCTGCTCGCCTTCGAGGAGATCGAGGGAGTCCCCCTCGCCGATGCACCGCCCGAGACCATCACCGACGACGTGCTCGGCTCACTCTGGGACCAGGTCGCGACGCTGCACACCGCGGCCGTCGCCCACCGCAACCTGAGCGCGGGAAACATCATGATCGACGACCACGGGCGCTGCTGGCTGCTCGACTTCGGGTTCGCAGAGATGTCGCCCAGCGACGGCGACCTCGGCGGGGACGTGGCTCAGCTCCTCGTGACACTGGCGCTTCGTGTCGGCGCCGACCGCGCGGTGGAGAGTGCGATTGGACGCCTGGGTGCGGAAACGGTGGCCGCAGCAGCGCCGCGGCTGCAGCCGGCCGCGCTCAGTTCCACGACCCGGAACGCGCTCAAGAAGCACAAGGGCCTTCTCGATCGTCTCCACACCGAGATCCGGGAACGGGCCGGGTTGGAGGAGTTCGAGCTGGAGAAGCTCGAACGGGTCAAGCCGCGGACCGTGTTCACCGTCCTGATGCTCGGCCTGGCGTTCTACGTGCTCATCCCACAGCTCGCCAACGTCGATCTGGAGACGATCGTCGACGCCGAATGGTCCTGGTTCCCGATCGTCGTGTTCTTCTCCTTCCTCACCTACGCCGGAGCCACCGTGGCGCTCAAGGGAGCCCTCCCGGAGCGACTGCCGTTCTGGCCGACGATGTTCGCCCAGGTCGCCGCATCGTTCTTCAACCGGATCGTTCCGGTGAAGGTGGGCGGGATCGCGGCCAACATCCGGTACCTGCAGAAGAACGGCGTCGACTCATCGGTCGCTGTCGCCGGCGTCGGCGTCAACAACCTCGCCGGGGTGATCATGCACGTCAGCCTGACGTTGATCTTCGTGACCACCGCCGGTCGAACCGCAACGGACGTGATCTCGCTCCCGTCGGGTCAGAACCTGCTGCTGATCCTCGCCGCGGTCATGGTGCTCGCGGGCGGGGTGATGCTGTTCCCGTGGGGCCGCCGCCTCTTCCTGGGCAAGCTGTGGCCGGTGTTGCGCAAGGCCGCTGCCGGCATCGCCGCCGTCGCCGTCAGCCCCAAGAAGCTCCTGATGCTGTTCGGCGGAGCGTTCGTCATCACGATGTCGTACGCCTTCGCCCTGTGGTACAGCCTCGAGGCGTTTGGCGGCGGGCTGGGGTTCGTCACCGTCACGGCGGTGTACCTGACCGGGTCCGCGCTGGCCCAGGCCGCCCCGACGCCGGGCGGCATCGGGGCCGCCGAGGCTGCGTTGATCGCCGGGCTCGTCGCGTTCGGGCTCGATGCCTCGATCGCCGTGCCCGCCGTCTTCCTGTACCGGTTCGCCACGTTCTGGCTGCCGGTGCTCCCCGGCTGGATCGCCTTCAAACGGCTCGAGGCGAAGGGCGCGTTCTGACGGGCGCTCCCCACGGCGGCAGCGGTCGCCCCGGGGTGCGCACCACGACGCCTACGAGCCGGCCCGAGCCGTGACGAAGTTGACGACCCGCCCGGGAACGTAGACGACGCGAGTCGTGTCCGCAGGAGCCGGGACGGCGTCGATCTCTCGCCGGGCGGCCGCGACTGCACCGGCCTCCTCCGCATCGGGGGACACCACGACCGACCCGCGCAGCCGCCCATTCACCTGGACGGCGATCGCGACGTCACCGGCAGAGTCCACCGCTACGGCCGCGGCATCCGGCCAGGGCTGCTGATGCACCGAGAACTCCTCGCCCAGCCGATGCCACAGCTCCTCGGCCAGGTGCGGTGCGAACGGCGCCAGCAACCGCACGAATACCCGCTTCGCCTGGGCCGATCGGACGTGGGGAAGGAACTCCATCAAGCGCGCCAGCCCCACGTTGAACGCAAACCGCTCGATCGCCTCTGCGACGGCGGCGACGACGCGTGCCGTGGCCGGCTCCTCCGGCCCGTCACCGTCGGGGCTGGTGATCGAGCGCCACGCTCGGGCGAAGAAGCGCTCGATCCCCGCAATCGCATCGTCGGTGAACTCGCCACCCTGATCCCAGGGCGCCGAGAACAGCAGCCCGCAGCGCAGCGCATCGGCACCGTGGCGGTCGATGTAGTCGTCGGGGGTGATGACGTTGCCGCGGCTCTTCGACATCTTGGCGCCGTCCTTGACGATCATCCCGCCGAGACGGATCGTCGGGAACGGCTCCTCGAACGGCACCAGACCGAGATCGTGCAGCGCCATCGTCACGAACCGCGCATACAGATGATGCCGCTGGACGTGCTCCGGACCGCCGGCGTAGAAGTCGACGGGCAGAACGCCTGCAACCCGCGCGGGGTCCCAGGGCCGGTCATCGAACTCCGTGCACGGGTAGCGCAGGAAGTACCAGGAGGAGTCCACGAACGTGTCGGCGACGTCGGTCTCCCGGTCGGCCGGGCCACCGCAGCGAGGACAGTCCGTCGCCACCCACTCCGGCACGTCGGCGAGCGGAGACCGGCCGGTGCCGCGGGGCTTGACGTCGTCGATCTCGGGCAGCACCACCGGCAGCTGCTCGTCGGGTACGGGCACCGGTCCACAGTCCGCACAATGCACGATCGGTATCGGTGGTCCCCAATACCGCTGCCGGGAGATGAGCCAGTCGTGCAGCCGGTACTCCGCACCGGTGGCGGTTTCGGTCCGTCCAATCCACTGCCGCTGCGATCGCTTGGCCCGCTCCGGCCAGTCCAGGCGATCCAAGCCGTCCAGCAGGCGGTCGGCGTAGCGGGTCGTTCGCAAGAACCACTGTGTCATGACCCGTTCCTCGACCGTCGCGCGGCACCGCTCGCACGTGGTGCCGTCTTCCTCGGTCTGCTCGCGAGCCAGCACCGTGGCGCACGACGGACACCAGACCACCGGCGCCTCGGCGCGGTACATCAACCCCGCTTCGAAAAGCCGGACCAGGATCCACTGCGTCCAGCGGTAGTAGTCCGGCCGGCTCGTGTCGATGACGCGCGACCAGTCCCACGCCATGCCGGTTCGGGAGAGCTGGGTACGGAAGCGCCGGGTCGTCTGTGCGGTCAACGTGCCGGGATGCTCGCCGACCTTCAGCGCGTAGTTCTCCGTGTGGATGCCGAACGCGTCGAAGCCCATGGGCTGGAAGACCACGGCTCCCCGCATCCGCTGGTACCGGCCGAACGTATCGACACCGGCGTACCGATAGACGTGACCGACGTGCAATCCCTCGGCAGAGGGATAGGGGAACTCGACCAGGTTGTAGAAGATCGCGGAAGGATCGACGGTCGTGAAGTCGACGCGATTCAGGGCGGTCGACTCCCAACGGGCTCGCCAGGTCTCTTCGATCTCATGGACGTCATAGGGCTGAGCCATCGGAGCGGACCCTCCTTCGGGACCTTGCGTGTATCGGGCATGTCAACCTCCCAGGTGGTCGAGAAAAGCAACAACCTCCCGGCCATGGGCACAGGAGGTGTCGAACGAGCCCGCGTCGGGCTCGCGTCAGCGAAGAAGTCGGGCGTGCATTGCGCGCTTCATGTCACCAGGGTAGCCCGGCGGGCGTTCCCTGGAAAGGCCCGGGATCAGCCGGGCCTGGTGGGGCCGAGCGCTCGGTTGAGGAACGCCGCCATCTGCCCGCGGGTCACATTGGCGGTCGGGCAGAACGCAGTTGCGCTGCAGCCCTGGGTTATCTCGGCGGCGAACACTGCGGCAATGTCGGCCGCGAAGGGCGAGCCGGCGA
>JBFFFX010000107.1:0-7942 GCA_041557775.1 Acidimicrobiia bacterium
ACGTTCTATCCGCTCGAGGTCTACCCGGGATGGCTCCAGGCGGTCGCACGGATCTCGCCGCTGTACCACGCCGTCGACCTCATCCGGGCATTCACGCTGGGACGGCTGGACAGCAGCATGCTGGCTCATGCCGGATTCCTGATCGCCATGACCTTGGTCGGGTTTCGAATCGCCGCCCGCCGCGTCGAGACGCTCCTGCTCAAGTGACCGGCTCAGCTGCGCAGCACGCGGGTATCGCCCGTGAGCGGATCGCGGTCGAGTTGGATCAGGTCCTCGATGCGGTGGCGCAACTCGGGGACATGACTGACCACGACGACGAGCCGGGCTGAATCGCCGGCCACCAGCGCCTCGATGCCCTCCATGGCCAGGTCGAGGTGCTCCGGATCGAGCGACCCGAAGCCCTCGTCGAGGAAGAACGCATCGAGCCGCCCGCCGGTTCGCGCCACCATCTCGGCGAGCGCCAGGGCCAGGGCAAGGGAGGCGAGGAAGGTCTCGCCGCCCGAGAGGCTCGCCGCCTTGCGCACCGCATCGGCCGCCGTGAGATCGACGATGGAGAACGTGCCGTCGTCGGTGAAGTTGTACCGGCCGGCGGAGAGCCGCTGGAAGTGCTCGCTCCCGAGACGACCGAGGCGACCGCGCTCGTCGTCCAGCAGGAATCTCACGAACTTCGCGTTGGTGAGATCGGCAGCGAGACGCTCGTAACGCCGCTGTTCGGCGCCGAGGCGATCCCGCTCGGCGAGCAGATCCCCGGCAGCCGCGATCTCGGCCTCGTCCCGGCCCACCTCCGCGGCGACATGCTCGGCGCGGGTCTCGGCGGCGGCCAGGGCCGCGGTGAACTCACCCTCGACCCCCGCTTCGTCGAGCATCGCCTTGCGTTCCACCGCGGTGCCGTTGCGGGTGGCGAGGGCCTCCCTCCGAGAGGTCTCGAGGCGCCGAGTCTCCTCCTCCCAGGCCGCCCGCAGCGTTGTGGCCGCGCGGCTGAGCGAGGCAACGTCGTCGGCGTCGCCGGCGACCGCAACCGCCAGCCGGGCCGCCAGCTCGGCGAGCTCGACGCGCAGCGCGGCCGTGCGCTTCGCCACTCCCTGCTCGTCGAGGATGACCTGGTCGTGCTTGCTCCTCACCTGCTCCAGCGACCGCCGGGCATCTGTCAGACGCGAGTCGAGGGCGGCGTAGGCGGTGCGCGCCTGGTCCAGCAACTCCGCCGGCACTCCCGGTCCGAGCAGCGACTCGAGCGCGACGGCTGACGCCTCCAACTCGGCGGCGGCCTCCCGGGCGGCCTCTTCGGTCGACGCGACGTCCGCCGCGGCACGAGTGACCTCTGCGGCTGCAGCCTCGCGATCCGTCACCGCCGCGGCGGCGGCTTCCGCCGCTCGCGTGCGCGACGCTTCGGCGGCCGCACGCGCGCTTCGGGCGGCCTGCAGCGCGGCTTCGGCCTCGTCCACATCCATCGCAGGCAGAGCCGCGACAGGAGCCGGGACCTCCTGGGCGCACACCGGACAGGGCTCTCCGACCGCGAGCTCGCGGCGGAGCGCGGCGGCCATGTCGGCGTGTTGTGCCTCGTGGCGCCGCGCTTCGGCAGCGGCGACTGTCTCGTCGGCGCCGCGCAACACTTCTGCAGCGGTGTCCCGCGCCTGATCGGCGGCGACGAGTTGCTCTGCGGCGCGGCCTTCGCGTTCCTCGGCCGCTGCATGTCTTCTCACTGCGGTGGCATGGCGCCGCTCGGCTTCCGTCGCCGCCCGGCGGAGGGGCTCGGCGGCAGCGACGAGCCGGGTCGCCTCGTCGATCCGATCCGCCTCACCGGCGTCGACGGCGGCGGAGAGTGCCTCGTCGGCGGAGACCACGCGAGCCTGCGCTTCCTCCAGCTGCGACGCCAGGTTGTTGCGTTCTTCGGCGATCGCCGACGCCTCGGCGATCAACCGCTCCGTGATCGCAACGCTCGGCAGACGATCGGCATGAGGAGCCAGCTCGGCCAGACGCGCCGCCGAACGCTCTGCGGTCTGGTCGGCGGCGTCGAGGCGGGCCGTCAGATCCTCGAGTCGCGGTTCCAGCTTGCGGAGCGCCTCGACCCGCGCCTCGGCGGCTGCCAGCGCGCCCCGAGACTCCTCCAGCCGGACGGCGATGCGATCGAGTTGCTCCGTCCGCACCGAGACCTTGCCGAACTCGGCCGCGGCCGCGGCCGCCCGGGTCTTGGCAACCTCGCGCATGGCATCGATGCGGTCGTGTCCGAACACGCCCTTGAGCACGGCATCGCGCTCTGCGGGCCGCGAGCGCAGAAACTCGGCGAACCGCCCCTGGGCGAGCAGCACCGAGCGGCCGAACGCGTCGTAGTCCAGACCGAGCAGTGCGGCGATCTTGTCGTTGACCTCCCCCTCGAGCGTGACCCGCGCGGCCGGCTCATCGCCGGACTCATCGCCGTCGAGCCGGTACAAGGCATGCTGGCTGGCGCCCTTGCGCCGAAGAATGCGAACGACCTCCCAGATCTCCCCACCGACTTCGAAGCGGAAGTTCACGCCACCGTCGGCAGCCCGCTGATGGATCAGCGCCTTCGTGTTGGCGCCGGCCGTCGGCGTCTTGCCGTACAGCGCAAACGACACGGCATCGAGAAGGCTCGACTTGCCGCTGCCGATCGGTCCGACCACGCCGACGAGACTTCGGTTCCGGAAGTCGAAGACCGGCGACTCGCCGAAGTAGGAACGGAAGTTCCGCAGCCGCAGCTCAAGCGGACGCATAGCCCGCCTCCTCCATCACGTTGCGAAACGCCGACATCAACTCCGCCTCCGGGTCCACGCCCGTGTCGGCGCGAACGAAAGCGGCGTACAGGTCATCGAGCGAGCGATACGACACATCCGGCGGCTCGTCCTCGGCGCGGGGATAGCTCGCCCTGACCTTGACGAGATGGTCGAACTCCTCCTTCGCCCGCTCGCCCAGTTGCGAATCGGGACCGGCGGTCTCGACGGTCAAATCGAGAAACGCTTCCCGAAGGTCGTCGCGGGCGATCAGGTCATGCCACGTGCCCGACGCCCGCACCAGCCTCCGGCCGGCGGTGAGCGACACCGAGCGCACCGATGCGGGAAGGTTCGGCTCGACGTCGACGATGACGACACGCTTCTGCTCGCCGGCCTCGCCGAAGTCGAGCTCGAGAAGCGAACCGGCGTACTGCGCGGCCACCTTGGCCCCTGGGACCGGCTGAGGTGCGTGGATGTGGCCGAGCGCGACGTACTGCGGACCCGGAGGTATCGCATCGGACGTGGCCGCGTACGCCTCACCCATGTGCAGCTCTCGCTCGCCACGCGGTGCACCATGGCCGTGGACCTTGGCGCCGCCGACGAGGAAGTGGGCGAGAAGGAAGGTGACCGCATCCGTTCCGGCGACGCTCGTCGCATGACGGCTGTACGCCTCCGAGATCATCCGCAGCCGGTCCGCATACTTCTTGTAGTGCTCGGCGACCTCCTCCCAGGCATGGAACGCCCGCCCTTCCCGGAGGAACGGAAAGCAGCTCACCACGGCGCGCCCGGCACGGGTGGACAGCTCAACAACAGCGCCGGCCTCAGGCCGTTTGATCTCCCCCACGAGGTGGATCCCATGGCGGCGCACGAATGGCGCCAGCGCCTCGAAGAGTCCCGGTGAGTCGTGGTTGCCTGCAATCGCCACGACGGGACGGGAGCCGTCTCCGGTCAGTCGCACCAACCCATCGAGCCCGATGTCGAGCGCCTCGACTGGCGGCAGCGGCCGGTCGAACAGGTCACCGGAGTGGAGCACGAGATCGACGTCCTCGGCCTCGGCGATCGCCACGACCTCGTCGATGACGGCGCGGTACTCGTCGCTCCGGTCGTACCTGCCGATGCGCTTGCCGACGTGCCAATCGGACGTATGGAGAACCCTCACAGCCCGGCGAAGGGATCGATGTCGGTCTCGTCGACCTCTTCTTTGCGGGTCGCCCACGGCGGGAAGGGGAACTCGAGCACGAGCGGAACAGGGATCGCCGGCTGAGAGAGCACCATCGTGCCGGGCTTGAGCAGCCGTGCCCTCGCCCGGGTGGACGGCAGCATCCAGCCGTATTCGGCCCGCTCCGCCTCGGCGGCATCCAGGCGGCCGGCCACCTTCACCGCGGCGTTCTCCATGACCTCTTGCGCAACGCGGGACGCCGTTTGCTGGGCGCCGACCAGCAGCACACCGAGGGACCGGCCTCGCTGAGCGATGTCGATGAGCATGTCCTTGAGGGCGCTCGTGCCTTCGCGGGGTGCGTACTTGTTCAGCTCGTCGAGCACGATGACCGACAACGGCAAGCGCTGACCGGTCTGCTCCTTCTCGGCGAACGTCTCCGCCAGCAGCGCCCCCACCACGAAACGCTGGCCGAGGTCGTGAAGCGATTGGATCCCGACGACCGTGACCTGGGCGGCCGTGCGGTCGATACGCCGGCTCTCCCCCGCCTGCACCAGATGACCGAGCCGGTGGACGGCGGAGTGCAGCCGGCGGACGAAAGCAGAGATCGTGCCCACCTGGACCCGCCCGGTCCAGCGTTGATCAGGCTCGGCGTCCTCCGGGTCGACGTACTCCGAGATGACGGCGACGAGAGTCCGCAGGTCCGTGATCACGGGCTCGCCGCGGTGCGGCACGACCGTCGCCCCCGGCCGCAGGCCCTCGGACGGGTCCCGGAGCACGACGGCACCGGGGACGCCCTCGACATCGACTGCGAACCGGCGCAACTGGGCGCGCACCCGCTCTTCGATGAACGGGATCTGGTTCCGCGTACCATCGGCGTCGGTGAACAGGACGCGGAGCAAGCCTTCCTCGATGAACTCCCGGGGCGTCCACGTGAACGCGGCGACGCCCTCCTGGCGGCCCCCGGTGTCCGGGAGCACCACGTCCCCGGTTCCGGGACGGGGGGGCGCCCAGAATCCCACCGAAGGGAACGGCCCGGGCTCGACGCCGAGCTGTTGCCAAACCGCGGTGGCGTCGTCATCGAAGTAGCGATTGCGCTTGTCCAGCCACAACAGGTCCTCGCCCTTCACGTTGAAGACCAGGACCCGCAGGTTCTTGCCCGCCTCGCCCACGATGTCCCGCCGTCCGGTCAGCATGCGGAGGAAGAACAGGGCAAACGACGTCTTGGTGGCGACGCCGGAGATGCCCGAGATCGACATGTGGCCGCCCTTGCGCCCGTCGAAGAAGTCCAGGTCGACGAAGACCGGCTCGCCATCCCGTCCGAGACCGACCGGCAGCGGCCGGTCCATCTCGTCGACGTAGAGCGCCTTGCGGCGCGCCTCGCCCGTTGCCCGCTCGACCACCTCTCCCGGATCCGGGGAGACCCACACCTCGGGATCGATTCGGGTGATGGCCACCTGCGCCGACCGCACCTTGGCGGCGGGGAGCGTGCCCTCGGCGGCGATGCGGTGCGTATCCGACTCGAATTGCGCACCCTCGTAGACCGCTTCCGCCTCGGTGACGACGCCGTACGTGCGCACCTCTCCGCGCTTGGGGACTTCGGTTCGCACCACGACCAGGTCGTCGAGCTGGAGGTAGTCGTCCTCGTTCAGCACGACGCGAAACGCCCGGGTGGTGGCGTGCTGGGTGCCGAGCACCCGGCCCACGCCGTAGTGATTGGCCTCGTGGTTCGCGGTCACAGCGCCGGCTCCAGCTCGCGACCGGCCGCCATCGCCGCCGAGCGAAGGGCACGGTGGATGAACGCCGGGTCTCCCATGCGCCGCCGCAGTGTCCGCTCGAGCGCCGCGATGGGAACGAGGTTTTGCGGGGCCCGGGGATCGACGTGCGGCTGCGAGGCGACGATCGGCAACAGCGCCGTCGTACGATCGGCGATGCGGCGCGCCAGATCGCGGGGCAACTGGCTGGAAACTTCGGCACGCACGACTCCCGTCCACGAGTGCCCGCCGGCGATTTCGGCCAGCCGGAGATACCAGGAGTACCGGGGATACGCCCCACCCTTGCCGATGAGGAACAACGGGGTGCGCTGGCCCGCTTTCAAGCGTCCGACGACGGCGACGCGGTCTGCGGACAGATACGGCGCCCGATGCGTCTTGATGTAGCCGACCTTCTCGGTGTTGGACAGGTCGTTGATGGGGCCATCGGCGATCACGAAGGTGCCTTCGGCGGCGATCTGCTCGGACATCACGGCCTCGGCCCTCCGCATCGCCCCGTGGAACCGTTGGATGAGCGCCTGGGGGTCGTCATCCGGGACCGACTCGGAGCGATAGACCAGTTGAGTGCCCGCCACCGGAACGTCGGCCGTCCGGCCGTGCCCGAAGACGGCCATCCGCTCGATGCGCAAACGATCGATCTCGGAGCGCGGGACGCTGCGATCCCAGCACACTGCACCCACTGCGAAGGTTCCACAGATCCCCGCCACCGGGCCGCCGGTGTCGTCGAGCGTGAGCCGGGCGTCGACCCGGCGCACGCCGTCGACGAACGCCACGTGTTGAATGCCATCGTCGACCCCCGTGATCGGGTCCCAGGGACCCTCCACCTCGATGCCCTCGTCGACCTTGCCCGGCTCGGCAAGGCCGTCGTCCGGATCGAACGGGCTCCCGTACTCGGGGGCCCAGCCCTCTACGTACACACGCGCCATGCCGGCGATGGTACCGGGAGGGTGTGACAGGACCGCGGATCACCCGGGAGGGGCCGTCCAGGGCGTCCGTCCGGGTACGACACGGACGGACGCGGCGCGCCGGCCCCGGACTCCGCGCAGGAAACTCCGTTCCCCCGCACCCGGCGCAGACGGCGGAGACGACGTGTCGAGCGGCGGCTCGGGGCAGCCCAGCTCGGGCTCTCGGGCATCGGGCACAGCGGCGACGGCGCAGCGGGCCTTGCGGGGTCTCAGCGGTCGAGCCGCTTCACCATCTCTCGCTCGCCGCCGTGGACGCGGCCGGTGTCCTCGTACCCCAGCGACCGGTAGAAGTGCTCCGGTCCGCCGGGAGCAGGCACGTAGCTCAAGTAGAGGCGATCGCCGCCGGGCCTCGTCCGCACGTACTCCTCGACGAGGTCCATCGCCGCTCGCCCGTAGCCCCGCCCCTGGTGCCGCCGGTCGATCATGAATCGCCACAAGTAGTACCGCGGCTGCTCGTCGTCGTCGGAGAGCATGGTGAACCCGACCGGGACGTCACCGGCATAGATCGCCCTGGGCCACGCCTTGGTCGTCGCATACGCCTGGGCGAGGGATACGGCGTTGGGAGCGACGAACGCCTGCTGGTGGGGACCCACGCCGAGCCGCACGACGGCGCGCACGTTGTCCTCGTCGATCTCACGAAGCGTCACCGCCACCCCGACTCCGGGTTCGGTGTCACCCGGCGGCGGTTCCTCGTCGAGCCGCTTCGCCAGATGCACCGCCAGCTCCACCTCCCGATAGCCGAGTGCGGCGTGCGCCCGGCGTCCGGTCTCGTTGTCGGGATCCGCGTCCGAGCCCATCTCGGTGCAGCCCTTGGCGCGCACCCAGTCCTCGGCGGCCGCCGCCAGGGCGCGGCCGATCCCCCGGCGCCGCAGGTCGGGAGCGACGTACCAGCCTTCGAGAAAGCCGACCGGCGACGTGGTGCAGCCATCGGCGTAGCGCCGGATGGACGCTTCCACGAAGCCCCCCAGCGTCTCGTCCGGGCGCTCCCAGACGAGCGCGATCTGCTCGTCGCCGGCATACTCCTCCGGCGCATCTCGGATCTCGGTCTCCGGTCCGCCGTAGAGCGCCCGACGCAATTCCCACCAGTCGCCGACATCGCCGCTGCGCAGAGGCCGCACCGCCACGTCAGAGCCGCCCGATGCGCTCGACGAGCAGATCGAAGAACGCTTCGTCGTCGATCCCGTTCATGACCATCGCGTTCGGTGCTTCCCCGGTGACCCCCCACCAATCCACCAGCGTCATGCCCATCGTGCGCTCCGAGTGGTGCTCGATCGCGACGTGGCACGCCTTGCCGGAGAACAGGTCGGGGCGGAGCAGGTAGGC
>JBFFFX010000108.1:0-7927 GCA_041557775.1 Acidimicrobiia bacterium
CCTCGAGCCGCGGCAGCGGCTCGCCATCGTCGGCGAGTACTTCCGGTACGGAGCGGTCCGTGCCCCCCACTGGATCCCGCAGCTCGGCCGGGAGCTCACCGCGGCGGTTGCAGAGAAGGCCGGCATGCGGCGACGCACCGCAAACCGGACGAGCTGAGCCTGCGCGCTCACTCGCCGGTCCACGCCGAAACGTCGTAGCCGGACAGCTGCTGAAGCAGATGCAGATCCGCTCGCAGCGCTTCACGGATCGTGCGCATCGTCTCGGGGGCCACCTGGGCCCGACCCGGTTTGGCCGCCCGCCTGGCCAACCGGGACGCAACTGCGCGCCGCACTCGGCCGGATCGTTTTGACCCCGCAATTCGGGCGATGAGCCACGCCATCGCCTGGTTGCCCACCTGCTGAGCTGCATTGAACGTCGTGTAGTCACGCAACGGTTGGGGATCGAGCCCCAATCCCGTCAGCAACCGGAGGTGCACCTCCTGGGGACGCTCGGCGAGATCGTGCGTCGCCACGAAGTGCACCCGCTCCGCGGGGAAGGCCGCGACGTAGCGGGCAACCTGCTCCCCGAAGCGCCCGACCGCGAGGTAGTCGAGCGAGCGTCGGAACTCGCGTTGGTCGACCGGTCGCGGCGGACCAAAGACTGCCGTCCCGAAGTCGACTTCCGGCTCCAGCCCCACCAGGACGTGGCGGCCGTGCAGCGAGGCCAGCACCTCAGCCGGATCGCGCAGTCCAATGATGATGTGTGCATCTGCAGACATCTCCGCGATCGAGGCGGCCGCCCGCCGCGAGTACAGGTACCAAGGCGTGGCGTCGATGAGGTACGCCGCCGGCTCCAGCTCGGCGTACATCGCCAAGTAGGCACTGCGGTCGGCCACGCGTTGCGGTGTCACCAGATCCGTCGCGTGGTACGTCGGCTCCTTGAGCCGCGGACGGCCGATCTGCGGATGCTGCACCAGCCACTCGATCAGCGACGTGGTCCCCGAGCGCGGCGGACCAACGATGAAGAGATTCGGTACGTTCATGCCTCCGCCCTCACACGATGGCCCGGCGGTCCAGCGGACCGACCAAGCTCAGCCTACCGGCGAACCCGTCGGCAATTCCCAGTGGTGTTCCGGCGCGGTCGATTCACTCCGTCCGGCCGCTTCGCCGGGACTTGGACCACCACTACGCTCGCAGTCATGTGCGGTATCGCCGGAACGTACGCGCTGCCTGAGCACTCGGACGCAGCGCCGCGGATGCTCGATGCCATCGCCCATCGCGGACCCGATGCCGCCGGCCTGCACGTAGCCGCGTCACCCGCCGGTACGGCCCTCGGCAACCGGCGCCTGGCGATTCTCGATCCTCGCGTGGTCGCCAACCAGCCGTTCCGCACCGAGGATCTCACGCTCGTCTACAACGGCGAGCTCTACAACTTCCACGAGGTGCGCCGGGATCTGGAGGCTGCCGGCTATCAGTTCACCACCAACTCCGACACGGAGGTCGTCGCCAAGGCTTGGCGGCATTGGGGGGCGGAAGCACTCCGACGATTCCGCGGCATGTACGCCTTCGCCGTCCTGGACGAGCGGACGGGGCACCTGGTCTTGGCGCGCGACCCGCTCGGCATCAAGCCGCTCTATGTCGCTCGGTGCGGCAACGGCCTCGCATTCGGCTCGGAGATAAAGGCGATCCGGGCGGCGCTCCCCGACCTCGAGATCGACTACCGCGGCGTCGTCGCGTCGCTGATGTACTACTGGATCCCGGAGACGCGTGGCGTGTTTCGTGGTATCGAACGGCTTCCCGCCGGGCATTGGGCGGAAGCGACGCCAGACGGTGGGTTCACCGTCCGGTGCTACTGGGACGCACACCGGGAGCTGCTCGCCGACCCGGGGCCGGAGCCATCGGTGCCGGAGTTGCGCAACGTGCTCGAGGACTCGATCCGTGCTCACATGGTCTCCGATGTGCCGGTGGCGACCTTCTTGAGCGGCGGGCTCGACTCGAGCCTCGTGACCGCCGTCGCGGCCGATGCGGCGCCGGACATCCAGGCATACACCATCGCGTTCCGCGACGAGGACGCCCGCTTCGAAGCCATGCCGGACGATGCGGCGTACGCCAGGAGCTTCGCCTCCGAGCTCGGGATCACACTCAACGAGATCGAGATCGATCCGGACATCGTCGATGCGTTGCCACGCATGGTCGAGATGCTCGACGAACCCATCGGCGATGCAGCGGCGATCAACACGTACCTCATATGCCGTGCGGCGCGCGATGCCGGCGTGAAGGTGATGCTCTCCGGAATGGGGGCAGACGAGCTGTTCGCCGGGTATCGCAAACACCTCGCCGCCCTCATTGCGGCTCGCTATCGAAGGCTCCCGGCGGGCATGCGTCACCGCCTCGTCGAACCGGCGGTCGCCGCCCTGCCGGTTGCCGGGAACCGGCGTGGGTATCGCTACAGCCGTTGGGCCAAACGCTTCATCGGCTTCGCCGGCAGCGACGAAGCGACTTCGTTCCATGCCAGCTACAGCCTGTTCGGCTTCGACGAACTCCGTGAGCTCGTCGGAGGCGACCTGCGGGCCGTTGTCGATGATCTGGTGCAGGAGCACGAGGACCTGTATTGGAGCGGCCCTGCCGACGACCACGTCAACCGGATGACCTTCACCGACAGCCAGCTGTTCCTCGTCGGGCTGAACCTCACATACACCGACCGGGCAAGCATGGCCGCCTCCACCGAGGTGCGCGTGCCCTACGTCGATGTCGAGGTCGCCAAGGCTGCGTTCGCCATCCCAGGGGCGAAGAAGATCGTCGGGCGGCGCGGCAAGGTCCCGCTCAAGGAGGCCGCGAAGGGTTGGGTGCCGGACGAGATCATCAACCGGCCGAAAGGGCTGTTCAGCGCACCGCTACGCGCCTGGGTCCGTCGCGATCTCGCCGAGATGGTGGACGACATCGTGCTGTCCGGCGAGCTCGTCGGAGATGGCGTGTTGAACGGGGACGTGATCGCGCGTCTGGTCGATGCGGATCGCCGCGGAGCAGAAGACCGTTCGAAGGAGATCTGGCAACTACTCACGCTGGAGACCTGGTACCGGGGGACGAAAGGCGCGAGAGTGGTGCCCGGCTAGTCGGGAGCGGCGCGGATTGCGGGGGTTGTCGTGAAACAGGTGGTCCAGAACTACAAGTCGGGGGAACTCACACTGCTCGACGTGCCCGGACCCACCTGCCGCCCCGGTGGTGTCGTCGTGCGGACCGAATACTCGCTGGTCTCGACGGGTACGGAGCGGATGAAGGTCGCCGAGAGCCGTATGTCGCTCGCAGGCATGGCCAGGGCCCGTCCGGACCAGGTGCGCAAGGTGCTCGATACCGTGACACAACAGGGGGTGATGTCGACGTATCGCAAGGTGATGAACCGCCTCGACTCATACACCCCGCTCGGCTATTCGGTTTCGGGCATCGTGACCGAGGTCGGCGAGGGCGCACCATTCGAGGTCGGACAGCGCGTCGCCTGCGGCGGCAACCAGTACGCCCACCATGCGGAATACAACTGGGTGCCGACGAACCTGTGTGTCCCGGTCCCCGAGAGTGTCGACGCCGCAGACGCCGCGTTCACCACAGTCGGTGCCATCGCGTTGCAGGCCTTCCGCCAGTCGGAGGCGCGGCTCGGTGAGGTGTCCTGTGTCATCGGGTTGGGACTCATCGGACAGCTCCTGGTACAGATTCTCCGGAGCGCCGGCGTGAATGTGGTCGGGATCGATCCCAGCGACCAGCGGCGGGAGCTGGCCCAGCGGGCAGGCGCCGCAGCCACCTCGGGCCCCGGCGCTGAGGAGCGCGCCGTGGTCACGGATGCGGTGGCCCGGATGACCGATGGCGCCGGTGCGGACCACGTGTTTCTCGCGGCCGCCACCGACGACCGCGGACCGTTGTTCACTGCCGCTGAGCTCCTGCGCGATCGGGGGCGCATCGTCGACGTGGGCAAGTGCAATCTCGATCTGCCATGGGACAAGTACTACGAGAAGGAGCTCGACGTTCGGTTCAGCCGGTCGTATGGGCCCGGCCGCTACGACCCCGTGTACGAAGAGGGCGGCGTCGACTACCCCATCGGCTACGTGCGGTGGACCGAGCGGCGCAACATGAAGGCATTCCTCGAACTGGTCGCGGATGGTCGTGTCGATCTCGGCAGGCTCGAGCCGTCCACGCATGCCTTCGAGGACGCGGTTGGGGTCTACGACGACCTCGACGGCGGGGAGATCGACAACGTCGCAGTCGTCTTTCGCTACCCGGCTCCGTCGGTCACAGATGCGCCGCCGGCGGCCGCGGTCCACCGCACTGTGCCGGCGCCCCGGCCCGCGCTCGGGCGCGTCGGCGTCGGCGTGATCGGTGCCGGCAACTACGCATCCACGATGCTGCTCCCCCACCTCGCGGCCAACGGGGATGTGGCCCTGCGCGGGGTCGCAACGACCACCGCGCTGTCCGGAGCGACGGCCCAGTCGCGGTTCGGCTTCGAGCTGGCGACAACGGACTATCGACAGGTGCTCGCCGACGACGCGGTCGATGCAGTCGTGATCGCCACCCGCCACGCCACGCACGCCGAGCTCGTCGTCGAGGCGTTGCTGGCAGGGAAGTCCGTGTTCGTCGAAAAGCCGCTGGCCGTCAACGAGGCGCAGCTCGCCGGGATCTTGCGCACGGTGGCCGAGACCGGCAACGATCGGCTCCAGGTCGGCTTCAACCGGCGTTTCGCACCCCTCCTCAACAAGATGCGCGACGTGTGCGGCGATGTGCGAGGACCCAGCACCCTGACGTACGAGGTGAGGGCGGGAGCGCTTGCGTCCGACAGCTGGTACGGCCAAACCGACACCCAGGGAACTCGCTTCGTCGGGGAGGGGTGCCACTTCATCGACACCGCATCGTGGTGGCTCGGCTCCGACCCGATCGACGTTGTCGCGACCGCGGCGCCCGGTGACCCCGATCATCTGGTGTGCACCCTCCGGTATCCCGACGGCTCCACGGCCAGCATCGCCTACCTCACCGGCGAAGCGCCCCGCCGCTACCCGAAGGAGACGATGACCGTGCATGCGGCCGGCCGCACGGCACGGCTCTCCAACTACTCCCAGTTCGAGGTGTGGCGAGGGAGACGCCGCACCTGGCGCCGCTCCCTGAAGAGTGTGGACAAGGGCCAGGCCGGCGAGATGGCGGCATTCATCGAAGCCGTGAGGACCGGAAGTCCGATGCCCATCACCGTGGAGTCGCTCGCCACCACCACGATGGCCACCTTCCTCGCCCACGAGAGCGCATCCTCAGGCACGCGAATCCCGGTCGTGTTGCCCCGGGCTGACGGGTGATGGATCTTCGGTGGTATGTGCGTCGCTTGCGGGCGATGTCTCCCCGCGAGGTCGTGCACCGGTTGCGCGACGAGTTCTGGCACCAGGCACTGCGTTTCCCGTTTGCGCGCACTCGCCCGGGGAGTGTCACGCCCGCCGCGCCGCGACCACTTCCGTCCGGTGCAGCAGACGACATCGATGCCGACTGCGCGGCCGAGCTGATCGCAACCGCCGACGGCATCCTGTCGGGGAGGTGGTCGGCCCTGGGCACCGAGTGGACGCGTCTCGCCCCGGAGCCTGATTGGTCGTTCGACCCGGCGACCGGAGTCGCAAGCGATCCGGCCACGTACGCCTTCGATCTCAACCCTCGGGACGCCGGCGCCGTGGGCAACGTGAAGAATGTGTGGGAGCTGAGCCGGCACCATCACATCACCATCCTTGCCGCTGCCTACTTCGTGAGCGGGGAGGACCGATATGCGCAGGGAGCCGCGGCCCAATTGCGGTCCTGGTGGCGGAGCAACCCGCCGCTTCGGGGCATCAACTGGACGAGCGGCATCGAACTCGGCATCAGGCTCATTGCCTGGGTCTGGGTGCGCCGGTTGCTGGCTTCGTGGCCGGGGGTGTCTGGTCTCTTCGAGTCCTCGGCAGAGTTCACGGATCAGCTCTTCGCCCATCAGTCATACCTCGACCGCTTCCAGAGCCACGGCTCATCGGCCAACAATCACCTCGTGGCCGAACAGGCGGGGCAGTTCGCTGCGGCGTGCGGCTTCCCGATGTTTCCCAAGTCGGCGGCCTGGAGAGTTCGGTCGGCGGCGCTACTCGAGCGCGAGGCAGTGCACCAGACTTTCCCGTCGGGCCTGAATCGTGAGATGGCCTCTGACTACCACGGGTTCGTCCTCGAGCTGTTCCTTGCGGCCGCCATCGAGGGAGAGCGAGCAGGCCACCCGTTGAGTGATGCACTCTGGGACCGTCTCACCGCGATGGCAGATGCGGGGGCTGCGTTCGTCGATGGCTCGCTGCGGGCGCCGCGGCAGGGCGACGGGGATGAGGGGATTGCCTTGGCGCTGGACGGAGAGCGCCGGTCACGCTGGCGTTCTCTGCTTCCGACCATGACGCGCCTCGTCGGTCGGTGTGACTGGTGGCCGGGGGAAGATCGTATCGATGTGCGCAGCGCGCTCTGGACCGCAGCGCTTCCGGCACGGAGCGTCGCGGGCCGGCCCTCCCTTCGACCCAACATGCTGCCCGATGCCGGCCTCGTTCTGCTGCGAACTCACGACACCGGCGCCGACGAGATCTGGTGTCGCTGCGACGGAGGTCCGTTCGGGTTCCTGTCCATCGCTGGGCACGCTCACGCGGACGCCCTCTCGGTCGAGCTCCGCATCGGCGGGGTCGATGTCCTCACCGACCCGGGCACGTACTGCTACCACGTCGAGCCGGAGTGGCGCAGCTACTTCCGCTCCACCCGCGCCCACAACACGCTCGAGATCGACGGCAAGGACCAGGCCGAGCCGGCAGGGCCGTTCAACTGGTCGTCGCGAGCCGACGCCGAGACGGTGGCGGTTGCCGGTCTCGACACCGGCCCTGTCGCCATGTGGACGGGCAGGCATGGCGGATACCAGCGGCTCGACGATCCCGTCCTGCACGAGCGGACGGTGAGTCTTCACCGTGCCGAGCGGCGACTGACGATCACCGATCGAATCGAAGCGACCCGGCCCCACGATGTCGTACTTGCCTTTCACGTCGGGCCGACCGTGTCCGCTGAGATCGACGGCGCGGCAGTGCGCCTCGAGTGGGACCGGAACGGGACGACGCGACGTGCTTCGATGCGACTGCCGCATGTGTTGGAGTGGCGGATGGCTCGCGGTGAGACGGAGCCGCCGCGGGGATGGTACTCCCCTCACATGGGCTGTAGGATTCCAGCGGTCACGTTGTTCGGGGTGGGGACGATGGACGGGGATACGGCGCTCGAGTCTGTTGTCGAGCTCCACCAAGAGGATTGATGAGCATGCGGGGGGGTACCGTGCGGGTGGCGATCTTCGGTCTTGGATACGTTGGGAGTGTCACGGCGGCTTGCCTGGCTCACGACGGGCATCGGGTCTTTGGTGTCGACTCCAACACCACAAAAGTCACGCTCCTGAACAATGGCCAGTCCCCGATCGTCGAGGAAGGTATGGCGTCGATGATCGCCGACGCGGTCGACGCCGGACGGCTCACAGGGACCGACGACGCCGCGGAGGCCGTGGCCGCCAGCGATCTCGCACTCGTGTGCGTTGGCACCCCGAGCCTCAAGAACGGCAGCATCGATCTGAGTCACGTCCGCCAGGTGATACAGGAGATCGGTGCGGCACTCCGGGACCGGACCGAGCCCTTCACCGTCGTCGTGCGGAGCACCGTCCTGCCGGGAACGACTCGGCATGTCGTCCTCCCTTTGCTCGAGTCTCGCTCGGGCAAGAAGGTCGGAGCGGACGTCGACGTCTGCTTCGTTCCGGAGTTCCTGCGCGAGGGTTCGGCGGTCGCCGACTACTTCGACCCACCGAAGACGGTCATCGGCACCCTCGAAGGACACGCGCCTCGGGCCATTCTCGACCTGTTCGACGGCTTCGATGCTCCGCTCATCATCGCCGACCTGGAGACGGCCGAGC
>JBFFFX010000109.1:0-7888 GCA_041557775.1 Acidimicrobiia bacterium
AGAATTCGCGAGTAGTGGGTGATGATCAGCACGCCGAGGGTGTCGCTCCGCAACGCCTCGACCAGTTCGGCGACCTCGCGGACGGCATCGATGTCGAGTCCGGAGTCGATCTCGTCGAGCACTGCGACCTTCGGCGCAGCGATCGCGAGTTGGAACATCTCCGATCGCTTCTTCTCGCCGCCCGACAGCTCGTGATTCACGGCGCGGCTCCGAAACGGCTCCATCCGGAGTCGTTCCGACGCCTCGCGCACCCGCGCATCGAACTCGGCACCGTCCCCGGAGGCGTAGGCCATCTCTTCGACGAGGTCGTCGAGGCGGACGCCCGGCACCTCGACCGGATACTGGAATGCCTCGAACAGACCGAGCCGGGCCCGCTCGTACACGGACTTGCCGAGCAGCTCGGTCCCATCGATCAACGCCGACCCTTCCGCGGTGTAATCCCCCTTGCCCATGAGGACGTGGCTCAGCGTCGACTTGCCGGATCCGTTCGGCCCCATCAGCGCGTGGATTTGGCCGAACGGGAGCTCGATGTCGACGCCGTTCAGGATCTCGAGCTCACCCAGACGGGCGCGCAGGTTGTCGATCTTCAGCGCCGCGTTCATTGCGCCCCCTCCCCTGCCGCGTCTTCGATCGTCACGTAGACGTCTCCATCGACGACGTGCACTTCGTACACCGGCACCGGCTGCGTCGCGGGAAGCGTGGCAGGCCGCCCGGTGGTCAGGTCGAACCCCGAGCCGTGCCGCGGACATTCCACTTCCGTGTCGAAGAGCTCGCCCTCTGCGAGCGAGGCTTCGGCATGGCTGCAACGGTCCCCGATCGCGTAGACGTCGGTGCCGACGCGGAACACCGCGACCCGATGCTCTCCGACGTCGACACGTACGCCACGGCCCTCGGGGAGCTCGGCGAGCGGAGAGATACGGACGGCGCTCACAGCCGGCCCTCTTCCTGCGCGGCGATGAACTTGGTGTTGATCCATTCGCCGACCGGTCCGGCGACCTCGGCGTGCGGGAACCGAGCGAGAGCTTCCTGGAAGAAGCCGCGCACCTGCAAGCGGTCGGCCCGCTCGGCATCGAGGCCCCTGCTCATGAGGTAGTACCGCTGTTCGGGGTCGAGCGGCCCCATCGTCGAGCCGTGTCCGCACCGGACGTCGTTCGCCAGGATCTCCAGATTGGGGACCGATTGGGCGGCGGCGCCCTCGGAGAGGATCAGGTTCCGGTTCGTCTGGAACGCATCCGTGCGCTGGGCCGACTCGTCGATCCTGATCATGCCGGTGAAGACGCTCAACGCGTCATCCTCGACGGCGCCCTTGAGGAACATGTCCGAGCGGGTGTTCAGCCCGGCGTGGTGCATGAAGTACCGATAGTCGAGCACCTGTTCCTCGTCGCCGAAGTAGGCACCGATGACGTCGGCCGAGGATCCTTGACCCTCGAGGTCGACGGTCAAGTGGAGGCGAGACAGCTTGCCGCCGAGGCCTGCTTCGGCCAGCACGACGCCGGCGTCACGTCCAACGACCGCCCGGGAGTGTGCGATCGACGTCGTCGCCCGACCAAACGACTGCACCACGGTGACTTTGAGGTTCGCGGCGGCCCCAGCGTGCAGCTCGAATTGCGGAACCACTACGGCATCGACGTCATCGGCGGACCGGAGATGCACAATGACCGAGGCCTCCGCGGTCTCCTCCGCTGCGACGATCACCCGAGGAAAGGAGATGGCTCTCGAGGTCGCGGCCACGACATCGACGTGCACCGGACCGGCGATCGCACCGCGACCGACATGAAGGAGAACGCCGTCACCGCCGAATGCACGATGGGCGGCAGCGAACTTGTCGATGTCGGCCGGGACCCCGTGCGGAGTCAGGGATCGGAGCAGGTCGCCGTGATCCATCGCTGCCCGGCGCAGGGAGCCAAGCCAGACACGGCCTTCGCCTGCGGTGGCGTTGACGGTGTGTCCGTCGATGATCTCGGCGCGCAGCGTCGCCTCGGGGATTTCGAGCGGGCTCGGCTCGGCCGCTCCCGGCGATTCGGTCAACCCGTAGTCGTCGATCGCGAAATCCAGCTCGACGTACCGCCAGAGCTCCTCTGCCGAACTCGGCATCGCCAGCTTCTCGAAATGCGCACGCGCCTGCAGGCGCTCCTCGCCGAGCCACGCCGGATCGCCGGCGCCAACGCGGTCGACCGCTTCAGCATCAATCGGTATCAAGGGGAATCAAGGCTCCGGTGGGGGAACGACGAGAGGATACCCCTCCCGGGCACACCACCCCAAAGCCGCACGACCCGATTTGCATAGCAACAGGGGGTCATTACCGTTTCCAGCTCCCGGACCGCCGCTAGGGGACCGTCGGCCGGTTCTGGAACACGAAAGGGCCAATCCAATGAGACTACGACTAGGTTCGCTCGCGCTCGTCGTCTTCCTGACGGCGACGCAATTCGTTGCGGCGGCGCCTGCGGCAATGGCGACCGGGCATGCTGCGCCCACCGAGAGCGCCGCGCCGAGCGAAGCGACAATCACCTGCTTCCCGCATGACCTGACCCACGACCTGTGGTTCGAGGACACATGGGGCGCGTGGCGTTCGGGCGGGCGGAGCCACGAAGGCACCGACATCATGAGCCCCAAGGGCACGCCGATTCGAGCAATCGCCGACGGTGTCGTCCACACGATGGGGGCGACGTCCCGCTCGGGGTACTACATCGTCCTCGTGCACGACGACGGACTCATGTCGTACTACATCCATCTCGACAACGACACACCGGGCACCGACGATGGTCTCGGCGGGCCGGCCGCAGCCTTTGCGCCCGGCCTGCGCCAAGGATCGCTGGTTCGCGCCGGCGACGTGATCGGCTACGTCGGCGACTCCGGCAACGCCGAGTGGACGCCACCCCACACGCACTTCGAGTTGCACGTGAATGGCCAGCCCGTCAACCCGCACCCCTATCTTCTCGACGCCTATGAACGGCGGAGCGCCATCGCCAGCGCCGCAGTGGAGCTCGCCGTCTCCCCGGCTCACGAGCTCGACCACGCCAGCGACGGCACGATGTTGAGCGAGCTACTCGGCTCCACCGGCGAGCAGTGCCCCGCGGACGCGGCCGACAACATCATCGAACATCACCTCAGTCAGCCTGCCGGTGAAAGTGTTCAGCTGGCTCGGGTGGTAGCTCGCTAACACCGTCGCGCCGTCGAGATCCACCTGAACTCCGTGACCGAACCTGGGCCGCGGGCTCGGAAGGCGGCGGCCGGATCGACCGAAGTGCCGCCACAGGCCGGCGTAGGCGATCTGGCCGAGGCAGAGAAATACCCGAGCCCGCGGCAACAGGGCCAGCTCTCGATCGAGCCAGGTTGCGCAGGCGGACCGCTCCTCGGGACGCGGACGGTTGCCCGGTGGCGCACATCGCACGACCGCGGTGATCCACACATCGTCGAGCCGGAGCCCATCATCACGATGCCGTGACGCGGGCTGGTTGCTGAACCCGGCCCGGTGCAGGGCGCGGAACAGCCAGTCACCGCTGCGGTCACCTGTGAACATCCGTCCGGTGCGGTTGGCGCCGTGCGCCGCCGGGGCGAGCCCAACTACCACCACGCGCGCCGCAGGATCACCGAACCCCGGGACGGGCGCGGCCCAGTAGTGCTCGTCGGCGAAGGCGGCGCGCTTGTCGACGGCGACGCGCTCGCGCCACTCGACGAGACGCGGACACGCCCGGCATGCGGTGACTTCGCCGGCGAGATCGGCGAGGGCGTCGCTCACCCGGGCGGCAGGAAGCTGAGGTCGTACAACGTGTTGGCCGACCAGATCATCCAGCCCATGTCCCGCTCCTCGGCGACCTGCTGCACCAGCATGATCTCCTGCGCGTTCAGCTGCCACGTTTGAATCCAAGGCCGGTAGATCGAGAACCCCTCGAGGCGTGGAATCCCGGCGTCGAGGGCCAGCGAGACGATCTCCACCGGATGGTCGTTCGGGTTGTCGAAACCGCTCCATCCCCGTCCGTAGGTGTAGGTGTAGATCATCGGGCTCAGCACGTCGACGGTCTGCGACAGGATCTCCGGCCGCTGGCCGATGCCTTCGTCGCCGTTGCTGGTGAGCGTGATGGCGAAGATGTCGGCGGCGACGGCACAACCCAACGGGTTGAGCCGTCTGTGCGCCTCTTCGAGAAACGCCCTGATCGTCTCGGTCCGGACCGCCTCGTTGTAGCCACCGTCGGTTTCGATGGTCGAGATGTCCCCATCCGACGGGAACCGGATGTAGTCGAACTGGATCTCGTCGAAGCCGAGTTCGCAGGCTTCTACGGCCAGGGCCAGCGGGTACTCCCAGGCCCCCCGGTCCGTGGCATCGAGCCAGCGAACACCTTTGTGGTTCTTCCAGACCTCGCCGGTCTCCGAGTTCCGCACTGCGAGCTCGGGATACGCCTTTGCCAGGAAGTTGTCCTGGAACGTGGTGATCCGAGTGATCTTGTAGAGATCGCGGGCCTCCATGTCGGCGATGATCTGCTCGACGTCGTACTGGAAGGGCCGGTTGTAGGCGCCGATCTCCTCCACGAGCGCAACCGAAGACTGGTGGTAGACCCAGCCGCCCTCGTCCTTGGTGTCGACCACGAACGCGTTGACGACCGATTGCTCCGCCAGTTCGAGAAGCTGCGCCCAGACGACGGGATCGGCCGCCTTGTCGCCGCCCACTCGCAGTGCCCGGATAGCCCGAGGAACCATCTGAATCTCGACACTGAGGGCTTCCCCGTCCCAGGCGCCACTCGACGGCTCCCAAGCGGGCCGGCTGGCCAAGATCTCCCCAGGCACCGCGCGGGACAACCGGAACGTACCGGTCTCGTCCGTCACCGCCGTCCTGCCGTCCATCTCCACCGTCGTTGCCGGGAGCGGTGTTCCGCCCGGCCCGAGCACGACACCTTCGAGCACGTGCGGATCCATCACGATCTCGACTGCGCCGGTCGCCTCCGGATAGACCTCGACAACGCCGGCCTGAGCCGAGAAGCCGACAGCCGACGCGGCATAGCGCACCGGCTCGTCCCGCCACTCGATCTCTATGACGCCGCCTTCGTTCGTCGTGAGCACCGACCTGTTCACCGTCAGGGATGCCCCGCTTACGGTCGTGCCGTCATCCGCGGCGACGACCCGCAACTGGAGCAGGGGCGGCGGCGGCTCCGGGTTCACGGCTGCATCGCCGGCCACCATCGCGGCGGGGCTCGCACAGGCGGCGGTGACAAGCGTCAGTGCCACTATCGAAATCAGAAGGCGTCGCATCGTTCTCCAGCCAACCCGCTGTGATTCGTGCGCAGAAGACGGACGAATCGTAGTGCCGGCCGGAAGGCCAAGTCGGCTCGGCCCCACGAGAGACGGCATGACGCCACGAGCGACGACCGTGCGCTCGGACAAAATGTCCATACTTTCAATGTCGATACTCCGTGCTGAATCAGGGCGTCTTTTTCCCAAAACCCTTTGCCGGATGAGGGAATCGGTGATAGGTTCGGCGAGTCCCAGGGAGAGCTATTCGAGTCATCGAAGAGGGGGACACATGGCGAAAACTGCCAAGCACGCGCCGGTTTCCGATCCGATCGGCCTCTACCTCGAAGAGGTGGCGACGCACACGCTGCTCGACGCCGAGGACGAGGTACGGCTGGCCCGGGCGATCGAGGCCGGGCGCACTGCCGAACGCCGTCTCGACAACGAGGGACCGACCCTCGACCTGGCCGAGCGGCAACGGTTGGAGCAATCCGTCGAGGCGGGGGCCGAAGCCAAGGCCGAGTTCATACGTTCCAACCTCCGGCTCGTCATCTCCATAGCCAAGCGCTACACCGGACGCGGCCTCGACATGCTCGACCTCATCCAGGAAGGGAACCTTGGATTGATGCGAGCAGTCGAGAAGTTCAACTGGAGAAAAGGCTTCAAGTTCTCGACATACGCCACGTGGTGGATTCGGCAAGCGATCACCCGCGGACTGGGGAATCACGGCAGAACGATCCGCCTCCCCGTGCACATGGTGGATGTGGTTCGCACCGTTCAGGAGACCGGGCTGTCGCTGCAGGAGGCCAACCGCCGCACCCCGACCGTCGCCGAGATCTCCGACATCAGCGGACTCGACGCCGACAAGGTCGTCGTTGCGCTGAATGCACCGATGGACTGCGTATCGCTCGACCGCCCGGTGGGTGACGACGGGGATGCCGAGTTCAGCGACTTCATCGAGGACGAGCAGGCGATCGACCCCTTCGTCGTCGTGTCGGAAGGTGCCCGCCGCGACGAGCTCAAACGCGCACTGGCGCTGCTCGACGATCGGGAACGGCTCGTCGTCGTGATGCGCTACGGCCTCAACGGCGAGATCCCGATGACGTTGTCCGACGTCGGCAAGTGCCTCGACGTGACCCGGGAGCGGGTGCGGCAGATCGAGAACCGGGCGCTCGCCAAGCTCCGCCACCCGAGTTGCGGCTACGACCTCGAGAGCCTGCTCTAGCAGGGTTCGGAAGAAGCGCCGACGCCACTCGTTTGGCAACGTTGATAGCCCGTTGCCAACGCAGTTTGCTCCGTCACGAGTGCGCCACACCGTTCTTCGGCACCCCGCCAGACGGCGCCGACCTTCCCGCGCTCCCGCCCCGACCAGCCTCAGATCAACGGAGGTCGAGCGCGAGCTGCGAAGGTCGGGTCGGTCTCCGATTCACCGGGGTCGACCTCGGCACCATCGGCTCGGGACCACCGAACTCGCGCAGCGCAGTGCGCACGACGCGGGCGATTCGCGTGCGCACGCCCGTTGCGGCGTTGCGGCCCCGACCGCCGTACCAGCTTCGGTACGCATCGACGAGATCCGGACGGCGATCGGCCAGCCAGTCCAGGTAGTGGGTGCGCAGCCCGGTCCCGAGGTGGAGCACGACGTGGCCCACACCGACGGCCCCGGCCTCGACGGCGGCCCGGATCACCGAGCGGATCTGCTCCGGCGAATCCGACAGACCCGGGATGATCGGACCCATCAGCACGCCGGAGCGGATGCCGGCCGCATTCAGCTTGGCGACGGCCTCGATCCGCCGCATCGGATGCGGCGTGCCTGGCTCGGTCAGCTTCCACACGTCGCTGTCGAGGGTGCCGACCGAGACATCGACGCGGACACGGGTGCGCGCCGCCGCCTCGGCGAGCACGTCCAGATCGCGCAACACGAGCGGCGACTTCGTGAGGATCGACACGGGATTGCCGCGCTCCGCCAGGACCTCCAGCACGCCGCGGGTGAGCCGGTACTTGCCTTCTGCAGGCTGATAGGGATCGGTGTTGGTCCCCATCGCGATGAGATCGGCCGCCCAACGGCTGGGCGAGGTCTCGGCCTTCACCAGTGCCACCGCGTTGCGTTTGACCACGATCTTCCGATCGAAGTCCTCGCCGATGCCCAGTCCGAGGTACTCGTGGGTCGGACGAGCGAAGCAGTAGGTGCAGGCGTGGCTGCAGCCCCGGTATGCGTTGATCGTGTACTCGAACCCGAAACGGGGACCGCCGGGGACCTTGTTGACGATCGTCTTGGCGTCGACCTCGAGGAACTCCATGCCGCGGAACTCCCCCCGGCCGACCACGCGCAGCGCCGGTTCCAAGAGCGCCACCTGGGGTGCGTCGCGGTCTGCAAGCCGCCAGCGAAGTTCGTCAGCCATGACGGAACAGCCTAGTCGAACATGTGTTCGGTGTCGGTGGCTCTCTGCAGTACTGCTGCGGGCGTGCCGATGGTCAGAACAAGCGCAACATCGGGGACTCGACACCGCGCAACACGTCGTAGTCCACCTCTGTCCACCCGATCTCCCGATCCTCGGCCAGGGTGCGGGCCTGCGGCTTCACCTGCTGCGCGACGAAGACACCCCGAACGGGGGCGAGGAGCTCGTCACGGTTGAGGAACTCGAGGTAGCGGGTGAGCTGCTCGACA
>JBFFFX010000110.1:0-7870 GCA_041557775.1 Acidimicrobiia bacterium
ATGGGGGAAGGCGTCGCCGGCGAGAACCTCGACGAACCCGTCGTTGTGCTGCTCCTCCGGCAGGTAGAGCTGGAGCTGATTGAGCTTCTCGTGGTCCCAGGAGGCGGCCCCCGTGGAGCCGTTCAGCTCGAACGCCATGGAGCTCTGCGGGCCGAAGATGGAGCGATCGGCCTCCAGCGTGCCGCGCACCCCGCTGGCGAACTCGACGAGCGCCCCCACGTAATCCTCGTTGGTCACCTCGCCGGCGGGGTCGTCGGGCGCCCCTCGCTCGTAATGGGTGCCGGCGCCGGGCTTCGGCAGGGGCCGCTGTTTGACGAAGATCTCCCGCACCGAGACGACCCGGGTGATGGGCCCGCAGAGGTGCTGGGCCAGGTCGATGGCGTGGGACATGATGTCGCTCAGGGCGCCGAACCCGGCCTCGTCCTGGAGGAAGCGCCACGACAAGAGCCCGAGCCGGTCGCGGCCGTACATGCTGAAGAACCGGCCCCGGTAGTGGGTCAGCTCGCCGAGCCGTCCCTCTGCGATGAGCTGCTTGGTGTACTGCACCATCGGGGCCCAGCGGTAGTTGTAGCCGGCGCCGGTGATCACCCCTGCCTTGCGGGCGGCCGCCTCGATCGCTGCGGTGGCGTCAGGTTCGATGCCGACCGGCTTTTCGCAGAAGATGTGCTTGCCGGCGGCGGCGGCCGCTTCGGCGAGCTCCTGGTGCATCGCGTTGGGGGCCGTGATGTCGATGACGTCGATCGCGTCGTCGTCCATCAACGTTCGCCAGTCGTCAGTGCCGCGGGCGAAGCCGAAATTGTCGACGGCGAGGGCGGTGCGGTCGGGCGCGGTGTCGGCGACGGCGACCAACTGCGGTCGGATTCCCACTTCGGGGTAGTACGCAGGGATGCTCCGGTAGGAGCGGGAGTGGGCTTGGCCCATCCATCCGAAGCCGACGACGCCGATCCCGATGGTCTTCGTCATGCGCCACCATCTGCCGCCCGGCGGGCCACGACGTGATCCCACACCTCCGGGTTCACGAGGTGAGGAGGACGCTCGCCGTTGAGCACCTGGACCACTTGGGCGATGGTGGCTCGGAAGATCCGCCGCTTGCCGGCGTGCGTGCCCGACGCGATGTGGGGCGTGACGATCACGTCGGGACGGTGCAACAGCGGATGATCCGGGGGGAGCGGTTCCGGCTCGGTGACGTCGAGGCCCGCGCCGAAGATCCGTCCCTCCTCGAGGGCCCCGAGCAGTGCGTTGTGGTCGACCAACCCGCCCCGGGCCGTGTTGATGAAGACCGTGCCCGGCTTCATGGCGGCGAAGGCGCCGGTATCGAACATGTGCCGTGTCTCCGCACTGAGGGGAACGTGCACAGACACGACGTCGGCGGTGGCGAGCAACGATGCCAGCTCGGTCTCCCGCGTGACCGAGTTGGGGAAGCCGTTGTGGTTCACGTACGGGTCGTACACCCGTACCTGCATCCCGAGACCGATAGCAGCTCCGGCGACCCGGCGGGCGATGCGGCCGAAGCCGACGAGACCGAGGGTCTTGCCGTCGAGCTCGACGGCATCGTGGCGGGCGTAGTAGTCGCCGGCGGCGTCTCGCAGGTCCGCCGCGCTGCGCTTCACGCTCTTCGCCACCGCCAGCATCAGACCCACCGCGTGTTCGGCCGTCGAGATGGTCGGACCATCCGGTGCGTTGCACACGGCGATCCCCCGCGTCGTCGCCTCGGGGATGTCCACCGTGTCGACGCCGATGCCGGTGCGGGCGATCACGAGCGCGTGGGGGGCCCGGTCCATCATCTGGGCGTCGTAGATCAAGGTGCCGGCCACGATGCCGCGGGCATCGGCCAGGCCGGCGAACGGATCGTCGGGCTGTGTCGGTACGAGACGCTCGAGGACCTCGTCGACCTCCGGTTGGAGGTCGGGAAGGATCTCTCGCTCGAACCACACTCGGGGGCGGGTCACCAGGCCGTGCTCCTTGTCGGCGGATGGGCGGTCGATGTTACCGCCGGGGTTTGGAACGTTCCACAGGGCGTTCCCCGCGGGGGCGGGGTGTCAGGCGAACCGCGGCTCGGGGATGCCTCTCGTGCCGACGTCGAGGGCGAGGAGTCCGCCGGCGCACGGTTGGTCGGCGGCCGGTTCGTCGCCGCTCCCTCCGGCGATCGAGGTGACGAATAGCGTGTCGAGGCCGGGGCCGCCGAACGCCGGCATCGTCGGCTTCTCGACCGGGACCTCGATGATCCGATCGATGGAGCCGTCCGGTGTGAGCCGCGCCACCGCCCAGCCGAAAACGCAGGCGATCCAGTAGCCGCCGTCCTCGTCGACGCAGGCACCGTCCGGGCTGCCCGGCAAGCCGGAGAAGTCGGTGAACACGCGCTCGTTCGTCGGCGTGCCCGTGGCCGCGTCGTAGTCGTAGGCCCACACGGTTCTGTGCAGCGAGTCGGCGAAGTACATCGTCCTTCCGTCGGGAGAGAACGCCAGCCCGTTGCTCACCCCGATCTCGCGGCGGAAGGTCGTGACCGTCCCCGACGGGTCGACGCGGTGGAGCATGCCGTTGAACCGGCGATCGTCGGGTCGTTGCCACATGCTCCCGACCCAGAAGCGCCCCGCCGGGTCGCAGCGCCCGTCGTTCAGGCGGTTCTGGGTGCCGGAGGGTTCGAGCTCCAGCCACGGGGCGAAGCTGCCGCTCTCCCAATCGAACCAACCCACCGCATGTTCGGTTGCCACCAGGAGTCGTCCAGGTTCCCCGGTCACGGCGAGCGAGCCGGGCCGGCCCACGGTGTTCCTGGTGTCGTCCGTGCCGGTTGCCGGGTCGAAGCGGTGGACGCTCCGGCCCTCGATGTCGACCCAGTACAGACACTCCTCGACGGTGCTCCACAGCGGGCACTCGCCGAGCCGGGCACCGGCCGGGAGGACGCAGTCCACCGTCACAGCTCGGCCGCCAGACGTTCGAGGTACCGGACGCTCGCCGCAGCGTCGGCGAGCGGTCCGGTCCCGGGCTCCGGCTCCACGCCGAGCGACCGGTCCTGCTCGAGCACGTACCAGCCCCGATAGCCGGCCGCCTCGAGCGTGCGGATGACGCCGGCGATGTCGACGTCACCGGCACCGAGCGGGGTGAACATCCCGTCGATGACGGCCCGGCGGAATGCGATCTCGCCGCGGCGGACGCGTTCCGCCGACTCGGCCGTGAGGTCCTTGAGGTGGACGTGGGCGACGCGATCCGCCGCCATCTTGGCGATCTCGTAGGGATCGGCCCCGGCGAGGAAGAGATGGCCGGTATCGAGGCACAGCCTCGTCTCGCACGACTCGAGGAGCCGTTCCGTATGCGCGCCCGTGGCGATGGCCATGCCCCAGTGGGGGTGGAGGGCCGTCGTCAATCCCGCCTCGCCGGTGATGTCGTCCAAGCGTTTCAGGTTCTCCAAGAAGAGGCGCCACTCGGTGTCGTCCATCTCGACCGGGATGTCGTAGCCGTCGTGATGACCCGAAGGTCCCAGAACCAGGACTTGGGAGCCGCAGCGGGCGAGTTGGCGCGAGGCCCGGCGGACATAGGCGAGCTCGTCTTCGACTCGGTCGGGCAGGTAGAGCAAGGCCGGGACGAAGCCTCCCACCATCTGCAGGTCGTAGCCGGAGAGGAAACGCTCGAGCTCCTCGGGGTCGGTCGGTAGGTAGCCGTCGGGACCGAGCTCCGTCGCAGAGAGACCGGTGCTCGTCATTTCCAGCATCACGCGATCGCGAGGCATGAGGTGTCCCCAGCCGGGCGAGCCGTCGACCCCCCACGTGATCGGCGCCCCGGCGATCCGAGTGAGCAGGTCTGTCATTCGATCTCCTCCAACGAGACGGTTCGGTTCTCGGCGAGGGCGAGGTCGCACGCGGTCGCCACTCGGAGATCCTCCAGCGCGTCGCGGTGGGTGGAAGCCGGGTTCTCCTCACCGCGAACGACCCGGACGAAGGCCTCCATCTCTGCCCGGTAGGCGGCGCCAAATCGATCGAGCCACGACACGATGGGGTTGGCGGAGGACGGCACTCCCGGCTCCGCCGAGTGGATCGGTGTTCGGTCGCTCCATCCGGCAGCCACGCTGTCCTTGGATCCGAACACCTCGAGCCGCACGTCGTAGCCGATCGGGTCGTGGCGCAGGCCGGAGAGCTGGGCCAGGGTGCCTTGGGACATCTCGAGGACCGCAGTCGCCGAGTCGACGTCACCGAGGGCACCGATCTCGGGGAAGCCACCAACGGCCCCGGCGGCGCGGACGCTCACGACCTCCTGGCCGGTCACGTAGCGGACGATGTCGATGTCGTGGATGAGGCAGTCCTTGAAGATGCCGCCGGAGACCGGGATGTAGTCGAGTGGCGGCGGCTCTGGATCGTGGGTCTGGGAGCGCACGAGGTACACGATGCCGATCTCGCCCGCGCTCACCCGCTCGCGGATCGCCCGCATCGCGGGGTCGTAGCGCCGCTGGAATCCCATCTGGACGACGATGTCGGCGGCCTCGACCGCAGCGACCGCCCGTCGGGTGCTGTCGAGATCGAGGGCGATCGGCTTCTCGCAGAACGCCGGAGTTCCCGCCTCGGCGGCTCGCTCGAGAAGCGGCGCGTGACTGTCCGTGGAGCTGGCGATGATGACCGCGTCGACCACCCCGAACACGTCGTCGATCGGGGCGGTCGTGGCGCCATGTCGAGCGGCGAGCTCCTCGGCCCGACTCGGGACTGCATCGGCGACGACGAGTCCGTCGACGTCCGGAAGCGAGGAGAGGATGCCGGCGTGCAGCGTTCCGATGCGGCCTGCGCCGAGCAGCCCGAATTGCATGGTCTCTCCTGCGGTCGGCTTCTGGAACGTTCCAACGGGACGCTACGCAAGCACGGCGAACCGTGTCAAGATCCGGGCAGCGCAACACCGCCGGGGCCCCGGAGGCTGTTGAACGGTGGGCTTGTGCGCACTATGTTCATCGCCACGTTCTTGGAGCGTTCCAAGTAGTGATGGGATTCGCCGTCGGGACGCACGAGAGGGACGGCTGCTTCAAAGCGGCCGACCGAGGAAGGGGCGACAGCGCGAGAGCCTCCGCCCCCAACGAGAAGGAAGAGAGCAAGAATGAAGCGATTCCGTTTGCTGGCGGTGCTCGCCGCCTTCGTACTCGTTCTCGCCGCCTGTGGCGGCGATGACGATTCTGCGGATACCACCGCTGCCGACGTCGGCGACACGGCGACGACGGCGGCTGACAGTGTCGACCTCACCCAGGGCAGCGACCTCACGTTCCACATGGTCACCCACTCCGATGACGGCACCTTCTGGTCCGTCGTGAAGAAGGGCATGGAGGACGCCTGCGCCGCACTCGCCGTGAACTGCGTGTGGAGCCCGTCGTTCAACGACCCGTCGAAGCAGGTTTCTGACATCGAGGCAGCCGTTGCCGCCGGTTCGAACGGCATCGGCGTCTCGCTGGCGTCGCCCGAGGCCGTCGTGCCCGCCGCGACTGCGGCCGTTGACGCCGGGATTCCGGTCGTGACGCTCAACTCGGGCGTCAACGACTACCAGAGCATCGGCGCCATCACGCACATCGGTCAGACGGAGATCGCCGCCGGCAACGGCGCCGGCCTCCGGTTCAACGACCTCGGCGCCACCAAGGTGCTGTGCGCCCAGCAGGAGCAGGGCAACGTCGGTCTGGAAGAGCGCTGCCAGGGTCTCGAAGAGACCTTCAACGGTGAAGTCAAGGTGCAGTTCGTGGGCCCGGACACCGAGCCGGACACGCAGATCAACACGATCGCAGCCGAGCTGGCGGCCGATCCGGACATCAACGCCGTGTTCGGTGTTGGCCCGATCGTCGCCTTCCGTGCCGTGGACGCCTGCGCCCAGGCCGGACGTGACTGCTTCATCGGCGGCGTCGACAACTCTGAAGACGTGACCGCTTCGATCGAGACCGGAGCCATCAACTTCACCATCGATCAGCAGCAGTACCTGCAGGGCTACGTGACCATCGTCACGCTCTACCTGAACAACGTGAACCTGAACACCCTCGGTGGTGGCTTCCCGATTCTGACGGGCCCCGGCTTCGTCGACACGGGCAACATCGCCGAGATCAAGGCTCTCGTCGAGGCTGGCACTCGCTAGTCGTCGACATCGAGTCACGCGTGGAGAGGGGCCGGTCCAGCGACCGGCCCCTCTTGCGTTCCGATAGCGAGGCCCCGGCCTCTTGACATAGACTCCGCAGGATCGAAAGGGAGGAGAAGTGGTATGACTCACCAGGCGTGTCGCCGGACCTGGGGTTGTTCGACGTGACCGCCGTCGCTACAGATCCGCCACCGGCACAAGCTGCGCCGGAGCCGGACGAGCGGCTGGCGTACCGCGGGCCGATCCAGCGATTGCTCGTTCGCCCCGAGATCGGCGCCATGATCGGCGCGTTCGTCATCTGGTTGTTCTTCTGGCTGGTGAGCGACGTCTTCGGGACCGTCGCCGGAGCCAACAACTACATGGATGTGTCGGCGACCTTGGGCATCATGGCCGTTGCGGTGGCGCTCCTCATGATCGGTGGCGAGTTCGACTTGTCGTCGGGCGCGATGACCGGCGCGACCGGTATGCTCGTGGTGCTGCTGGTCAAGGAGACCGGTGAGTTCGGCGGTGCCGGCTTTCCCCTCTTCATCGCCATTCCGCTGACGTTCCTCTTCGCCGTCGGCGTCGGATGGGTCAACGGCACTCTGGTCGAGCGCACTTCGTTGCCGAGCTTCATCGTGACGCTCGGCACGTTCTTCGTGCTCCGTGGTGCGAAGCTCGGCTTCGCCAAGCTCTTCACCGACAAGGTCATCGTCGAGGGGCTGAACGACGCTCCGGACTTCGAGTTCTGGAACAACTTCTTCGGGTCGGTCTGGGTGCGGAACGATCACCTGTGGGATTCGTTCCTCGGCGGCCGGGACCTGGTGTTCACGGCGCTGCTGATACTCGGCGCCGTCGCCTTGTTGGCGGGTCTCCTGGAGCTGAGCTTCGTGCGGCGTGGGACTGCCAGCGGTGCAGGGTTGCCTGTGGTGCTCGTGGGGGCCGCCGCAGCGATCGGGGGTCTCGTCGGTCTGGTCAACACCGACGGGGTCACCGCCAACTGGACCTGGGGCGGCGTGATGGGTGTCGGGATCGTGGCCGCAACGTACGGCCTCGCCATGTGGCGTTATCAGCCGCGCAGCCCCGATCCGGGACGCTTGGCGCTTGCGGGAACGACGGGCCGCAACTTCGGGGTCGGCGTGCTGCTCGTCGTGGCCGGTGTGGTCCTCGGCATGGTGATGGACTCGACGTCGGACCGGGTGCTCGGCTTTCTCCTCACGGTGCAGGGCCTGCGGGCGATCCTGTTCGGCGGGCTCGTGATCTTCGGCGTGATTCTCCTCATGCTCGCTGCCCGGTCGGCTGGCGAGTCCTCGTCGGTCACGCAGTTCACGATCACGGCCGTGACGGCGGCGCTCGTCGGCGGTGTGACGTTCGTGATTCAGGCGGAGGCCGCGTCCCGCAAGTTCCGGGCCGAGCTGTTCGCCATCTTGTTGCTGCTCGCACTTGCGCTGCTCGTCTCGGCGCTGCTCAGATTCCGATTCGAGCGGCGGGGATTCGCGGACGACGTTTCCGACCGAATAGGCAGGCTCGCAGTCATGGCCGGCTTGGCGCTGATGTTGCTGGCGACGCTGATCCGCATGCTGTATTCGACCACCACAGAATTGGAGACGATCACCGGTCGCATCACGTGGCGGGTGAGCGTCTTCTACTTCCTGGCGTTCACGGTCGTCTCGACCTGGGTGCTGTTACGGACGCGGTTCGGCAGCTGGACGTTCGCCGTCGGTGGAAACAAGAACGCCTCGAGACAGGTCGGCGTGCCGGCGGCGAGAACCAAGACCCAGCTGTTCATCGTCGTTGCGCTCGCCGC
>JBFFFX010000111.1:0-7865 GCA_041557775.1 Acidimicrobiia bacterium
AAGTGCAGGGCTCCCGAGTACGAGGCGCATCCGCCGACGATGACGGGGATGTCCAGCGCCGCGATGAACTCGTTGAGGTCGAGGGGCTCCGTCCGCGTCGAGACATGCTCCGCCGAGACGACCGTGCCCTGGATGACGAGGATGTGGAGGCCGGCCTCGAGGGCAATGTGCGCCCACTTCGCAACGTGCTGCGGCGTCAGGCTCGCCGCGGTGATGATGCCCCCGTCGACCATCTCCCGCACCCTCGTCCCGATGAGGTCGGGCTTCACCGGCTCCTGGTACATCTCCTGCATCCGCCACGTGGCCTTCTCGGCGGGAAGCGTCGCGATCTCCTGGTAGATGGGCATCGGATCCTCGAAGCGGGTCCACAGGCCCTCCAGATTCAGCACGCCGAGTCCGCCGAGCTTGCCGATCTGGATCGCCGTCGCCGGGCTCACCGCCGAGTCCATGGCGGCGCCCATCATGGGCAGATCAAAGGTGTAGGCGTCGATCTCCCAGGCGAGCGTCACGTCGTCAGGATCCCGCGTCCTCCGGGAGGGAACGATGGCGATGTCGTCGAAGCCCCAGGCCCGGCGACCGGATTTGGCGATGCCGATCTCGATTTCCACGGGTGCCTCCGCCTCGAGAAGTCCTACTTGTCCAGCGCGCGGCGAGCGTACCACCCGGTGGCGGCGATCCATCGGACCGGGGACGAGGCCGCGAAACTCTTCCCCGAGGCCGCGATTCCGGTGCGCGATCGTGCGCGAGACTGGGGCCGAACCCAACGTCCCGATTGCGATGCTCGCCGCCTCGATCCTCTTCGTTCTCAGCCTGTTCGGCTTGCTCGGCGCCGTCAACGCGCTCCGCAGCGCCAACGAGCACCGCCACCCGGCCCTGCGGCCGTGGTGGTTTCCGGCGCTGCTCACGGCGGAGGCCATCCCGGTGCGGGTGCTGCTCCACGCCGCGCTCGTGCTGCTCCTCGCCTGGGCCGGGGCCCTCGACCACGGCGTCGGTCGGGCCGGACTGGTCCTCACCCTGGTGACGTGGGCGGGCTACGCCGTGATCCAATTCCGGGCGCGCCGGGCCCGGCACGCCGTGGCCGAAGCGCTCGAGGACGTCGGAGTCGACGCTGCCGGGTTCGCCCGCGTCGAGTGGCGGCGGGTGCTCGCCACCTATCCCTATCGCGTGCCCCGGGACGTCGAACGCATCGAGGACATCGAGTACGCCCCCGGACTCCACGTCGACGTGTACCGCCGCAGGGACCTCCCGACCGGACCGAGTCCCGCCATCCTGCAGATCCACGGCGGCTCGTGGCGGGGCGGCAACCGGCGGCAGCAAGCCCGGCCGCTGCTGCATCGGCTCGCCAGGGAGGGCTGGGTGTGCGTCGCCGCGTCGTATCCGCTCGTGCCCGAGGCGACCTTCCCCGACCAGCTCATCGCGTTGAAGCGTGCCGTGGCGTGGATGCGCACGGAAGGGGCGGTCTTCGGCATCGATCCCCGCTTCATCGCCGTCACCGGAGGCTCGGCCGGAGGGCATCTCGCCGCGCTCGTGGCGCTGACCGCGAACCGCAGCGAGTACCAGCCGGGGTTCGAGGGCGCGGACACCTCGATCCAGGCGGCGATCCCGGCATACGGCATCTACGACTTCCTCAACCGGAACCGCACCCGCGACGAGTGGCCGATCATCCCGCGGGGTGTGATGAAGGCTTCCCGGCGCGACGCCCTCGACCGCTATCGCGAGGCCTCGCCCCTCGACCAGGTCCATGCGGGCGCACCGCCCTTCCTGATCGTCCACGGCGCATCCGACTCCGTCGTGCCGGTGCGGGAGGCCCACCAGTTCGTCGACGCGCTGCGGGCCGTCTCCGCGGCGCCCACCGGCTACGCGGAGATCCCGGGCGCCAACCACGCTTTCGATGTGCTCGACTCGATGCGCACGCACTACGTCATCAGCGGCATCTCCCGCTTCCTCCAGGCGCTGCGTGTGCGGTCGCCGGCGCGGCCCCAAGCGGACGAGGGGTCGGAGCGGTGAGCAGCTACGCGCCGGCCGAGAAGTCGTACATCGCTGCTTCCCCCACCCGTCGGTAGCCGATGCGCTCGTAGATGGCGTTGCTGGTGGGATTGGCGAGGTCCGTGTACAGGAAGCAGAAGCGCCGGCCGTCCTCCAGCAGCCGGCGCGAGTGCGCGGCGACGAGCGCGGTCGCATAGCCACGGCCACGGCTCTCCCGCGGCGTGAAGACAGGACCGATGCGGATGCCGTGCGGCGTGGGTCCGCCGTGCCCGCTCATCGCCACAGGCCGGCCATCGCTCTCCCACAGCCACAGGCCACTGCCGCCGCGGCCGGCGATGCGGTTGTCGATCCACCGCAGCAGCTCGGCGTCCTCCTCCACGTCGTTGGGAAAGACCTCGTCGATGAAGGCCCGCTGCCAGCGCGCCACGAGGTCGCGATCGGCCGGAGTTGCCTGACGCGGCCGGCCCCCCGGGGCAGGGACCGCACGCACCGCCTCGAGGGCGAACACCCCTTGAGCCATCGAGCAGCGGGCCCGGCCGCCGGTGCGTCGGCGCCAGTCGTCGACGAACCACTCGACAGCCGGGACGGCACCGGCGGCGCCGGGCAGCTCGACGTCGCTCCCATCGATGACGGCGCTCGCCAGGAAGCGTGCGGCGTCCTCGCTCCGGGCATCGGCGATGATCACGCGCCTCGGCAGTGTGCGCAGCGCCGCGGCCACCGGGATGCCCTCGTCCTCGACCAGCCACAGCCGGAAGTCGAACTCGTCGGGCTCGTCGACGAGGAAGGCGCCGATGCCGTAGAGGAGGTTGTTGCGCGCCTCGCTCGCCGACAGCAATGGCTCGGCTGCCGCGAGGAACTCCGCCGCGTTCGTGAAGCTGCGAGTGTCCATGGCCGCCACGCTACGCGAGGCGCGGTCAGAAGGCGTTGAGGCCGACCGCCTTGCGCACGAGCTGCTGGTATCCCTCGGCCTTGGTCCGGGCGTCGAGCGCCCCCTTCTGCATCAGCCGCGCCACCTCGGCGTCGTCGAGCTCGCTGTATCGGGAACGGCCGGGAGCAAGCTCGGCGACGATGGCCTCGGCGACCGCCTCCTTGAAGCGGCCGTATCCGGACGACGCGTACTCGGCGACGAGATCATCGATCGAGTCGCCGGTGCAGTCGGCCATGATCTCGAGCAGATTCGAGATCCCGGGCTTGTCGTCCCAGTCGTACCGCACGTCCGGGTCGGAGTCCGTGACGGCCGACTTCACCTTCTTGCGGATCTCCTCCGGGGAGTCCGTGATCCCGATCCGACTCCTCGGGTTGGCGTCGGACTTCGACATCTTCGCGTTCGGTTCGATCAGCGACATCACCCGCGCCGACGTCGGCGGGATGAGGGCATCGGGGACGGGGAACACGTCGCCGAAGCGGTTGTTGAATCGCTCCGCCAGGTCCCGCGTCATCTCGAGGTGCTGGCGCTGGTCGTCGCCCACCGGCACGAGATCGCAATGGTGAAGGAGGATGTCCGCAGCCATCAGCACCGGATACGAGTAGAGGCCCAAGTTGGCGGGCACCCCGCGGGCGACCTTGTCCTTGAACTGGGTCATCCGGTTCAGCACGCCGGTCGGCGTGAGCGCCCCCAAGATCCACGAGAGCTCGGCGTGCTGGGGCACCTGGCTCTGGAGGTAGAACAGCGACTTCGCCGGGTCGACGCCAATGGCGAGCAGCACTTTCGCCACCTCGATCCGCTGGACGTGCAGCTCCGCCGGGTCGATCGGCTGCGTGAGCGCGTGCAGGTCGACGACGGAATAGATCGTCTCGTACTCGTCCTGGAGCTTGACCCAATTGCGGAAGGCTCCCAGGTAGTTGCCGATGTGGAGGTGGCCGGTTGGCTGCACCCCCGAGAACACCTTGCGCTTTGCTTCCACTGTCTGCTCCGTGTCGTGATCGTTGCCCAAAAAGAGAACCGCCGGGGCTGAGGCCTCCGGCGGATCGAATGATGACGTGCGCGCCGGCCTCAGCTGTGCCAGACCCGCCAGGTGTGTGCGTCCTTCACCATCAGGAGGTTACCGGTGCGACCGCATCGTGACAACGCGGCGTACCGACGCCGCCCGGTGCTGCGCCTCGATCGCTAGCGGCGTTCGTGGGCCGCCATGAAGGCAGCGGCCTCGGAACGACGGGCGACCCCGAGCTTGCGCAGCACGGAGGAGACGTAGTTCTTCACCGTCTTCTCGGCCAGATCGAGCGACGCGGCGATCTGACGGTTGGTGTTGCCCTCGGCGATGAGCTCGAGCACGCGGCGCTCCTGCAGCGAGAGCCGGGCCATCGGACCCTCCGGATCCGGTCCGCCGCGGGCCGCTTCGAGCGCGGCCTGCGCCTCCGTGTCGATGCGCACCTCGCCCGATGCCACAGCACGGACGGTGAGCGCGAGCTCGCTGAGGTCCATGCGCTTGAGCACGTACCCGGACGCACCGGCGTCCAGCGCCTCCTCGAGCAGGCTGGCGTCGGCGAAGCTGGTGAAGAGCACCACGCGGGTCTCCGCCGAGACCCCTGGAATGTGGGCGCACAGGTCGACGCCCGAACCGTCGGGCAGCTGCACGTCGACGACGGCGACGTCGGGCTGGTGCTCCTTTGCTGCGGCGACGGCCCCGGCGCAGGATCCGGCCTCGGCGACGACCGTGATGCCCTGCTGCCGGTCGAGATAGCCGACGACGCCGGCGCGCACGACGCTGTGGTCATCGATGACGAGCACGCGGATGCGACGCGCCATCGGTCAGCTCCGCGCTCCGGCGAGCCGCAACGGGGCGGGCGCGCGATTGGGCGTTCGTCGATGGGATTGCATTGTGGCGTCGGTTGTCTCGCTCGGTGATGGATGCCACCTAGAGGCTACACGGGCTGGCGTCCGCTCCATGCGCACCCAGGGACTCGTTGGTCAGGCGTTCCACTCCTCGGGCGGCAGTGCATCGGCCTGGTTGCGCCGCATACGCGCAACGTAGGCCGCCGCCTCGCTTCGGTTGTGGAACCCCAGCTTGCCGAGAATGCGGGACACGTGATTCTTGACGGTCTTCTCGGCGAGGTAGATCTCGTCGGCGATCTCTCGGTTGGTCAAGCCGTCGGCGATGAGGTCGAGAATGCGCCGCTCTCGATCGTTGAGCACGTCGAGCCGGCTCCGCTTCCGTACGCCGCGAATACGATCGAAGAGCCGCTCGGTCACCGTGGAATCGACAACGGCTTCCCCACGGCCGATCCGAAGCACGGCGTCCACGAGCCGCGAGCCGTCGAGCTGCTTGACCAGATACCCCGAGGCGCCGGCGCGGATGGCTTCGGTGATCGCTTCGTCGTCGGCGTAGGCCGAGAGCATGACCACCTTGACGTCGGGGAAGCGCTCGAGAATCGCACGGCACGTTTCCACGCCGGACATGTCGGGCAAGCGCACATCGAGCACCACCACGTCGGGAGAGTCGTAGCCCACGCGACGAACCGCCGAAGCGCCATCGGCCGCCTCACCCGCCACCTCGATCTCCGGGTGGGCGCTGAGGAGGTTCCGCAGGCCTTCACGAACGACTTCGTGGTCGTCAACGAGCAGTATCCGCATGTCCGTGTCCAACACCGTCAAACTAGCGGTCCTCGGTCGTTCTCTTGCGGGTCGCCCGCACTTTCGATTGGGGCCTTTCGACCCCCGACCCTGAGGCCGGTATCGTGGATACCGCGATGACTGCCCCGCTGCTCGACGCAGACCTCCTGACGAAGCTGTTCGACGCGGCAGTGAAAGTCTCCGAAGAAGGCGAGATGCGCGGCGTGCTGCGCTCGATCGTCCAGTCGGCGAAGGAGGCAACCGGCGCCCGCTACGCGGCCGTTGGAGTCGTCGGGAGCGACGGCTACCTCGTGGAGTTCGTCCACGACGGATTGGACGAGGCGACGGCTGAACAGATCGGACACAATCCGGTGGGATTGGGCGTCCTGGGAACGATCACGCGCTCCGGTGCGGCGGTACGCCTCGATGACATCGCCCAACACCCGGACTCCAGCGGCTTCCCGGACCACCACCCGAAGATGCGGAGCTTCCTCGGCGTGCCGGTGCGGACCGGGGAGACGGTGTTCGGCAACCTCTACCTGACCGACAAGGACGGAGGCTTCACCGCCGAGGACGAGCGCACGATGGAGGCGCTGGCTCTGGTGGGTGGGTTCGCCGTGGCGAACGCCCGGATCAACCAGCGGCTGCGCCGTGCTGCCGTCGCCGAGGACCGGGCCCGGATCGCCCGAGATGTCCACGACGACACGATCCAAGATCTGTTTGCGATCGGGCTGTCGCTGCAGGCGCTCGCCGAGGCGGCCCGGGACGACTCGATGACTTCGGCCCTCCGCACCGAGGTCCGCCGGATCGATGAGTGCATCTCCTCGCTGCGGCGCCTCATTCTCGACCTGCGCCAGCTCGAGCCGAACCGGCAGCTCCCTGCCGAGGTCGGAGAGTTGGTCGACGAGCTGGCCGACGCCCACGGGGTCTACGCTCGCGTTCTCGTTGACGGCGTGTTCGACTCCGTTCCGATGGGCGTCTCCGACTCGGTGCTCCACATCGTCAAGGAGGCCACCTCCAACGCCCTTCGTCACAGCGGATCGGAGTGGGTCGAGATCGTGCTGTTCGGCTCGGAGGATGCGATCGCCGTCACCGTTCACGACGCAGGCCGCGGCTTCGATCCAGATGGTCAATACAGCGGCCTCGGCCTCGTGAACCTGAGGGCAAGGGCAATGCAGGCCGGCGGCAACATCGAGATCCTCACCGGCGCCGGGCGGGGAACGACCCTACGGGCACTCATTCCGATCGACGGTTCACGCCCGGCTCGGCACGAAGAGAACTGAGGCGACCGCACCGAAGCGCCCGCGGCGCGCCGGTCTCAGCCTTCAGACGAGTTCCGCAGGTGCTGCTCGGTGATCGCCCAGAGCACGTCCTTGATGCTGGCCACCCCCAGCAGGTCGCCGTCGTCCACCACCGGCAGGTGGCGGTAGCCGGCGGCGACCATCCATATCGCGGCATCCTCGACCGTCATGTCGGACGGCACGGTGTCGGGGTTCGGCGTCATCCAATCGGTGACGTTCTCCACCGAGAGATCTGCGCCGGCCGCAGCAGCGCGCAGGACGTCCCGCTCCGTGACGATGCCGGACAGGCCTTCGCGGCCTCGCACGCCCAACGAGCCAACGCCTTCCCTCACCATGGTCTCGGCGGCGGCCGCCATCGCCGTGTCCGAGTCGCACATGTGAGCGTTACCACCGATGAGTTCCCGCACTTCCATGGCCAACCTCCTTCCCACCCAAAAGCTACCCCGTTCCATCTCGGGGCGCGCGCCAGTCTGGTACATCCGGTGCGTTTGGTTCGAGAGATCGAAGATACGTCGTGACCGCCTTGACCTGCTCGGACGTCAACGGACCCCCGAAGTCGATCGAGTAGGCACTCATCTGGCTGCCCGGCACGCCCACAGCGACGAGACCACTGATCTGCTCGTCCGTGGCCGATTGGAGGAACTGCTGGGCGTTCAGCGCCGGCGCCGTGCCGCCCTCTCCATCTCCGCCGTGGCAGGCGGCGCAGTTGAACTCGTAGATCCGCCCACCTTGCTCGGCGAGAGAAGCGATGTGCGTTTCCCGCGCCTCCTCGCGTGCCGATGGCTCGACCAACCGATAAACCGGGAACACCAACGCCATCAGCAGCATGATCCCGAGCCCGGCCGCCATCCACCGATTGGTCGACTCCTCGAGCTGTGGATCGGGAGGACGCTCAGCCATGGCTCTCCTCCGCACATGCCGGGCCGCGGGCCGGCTCGTCGATCGTCACCGTTCCCGGCGGATCGACCGGCTCGGCGGACGAGGTGTCGATCTCGATGACCCCGTCGACGACGGCGATCGGGGAGCGA
>JBFFFX010000112.1:0-7853 GCA_041557775.1 Acidimicrobiia bacterium
ACCGCGACCTGTACGAGGAGGTCGCCCGCTTCGCCAACGGCCTCAAGTCGCTGGGAGTGGAGCGGGGCGACCGGGTCGCCATCTACATGGGCATGATCCCGGAGTTGCCGGTCGCCATGCTGGCGTGCGCCCGGATCGGGGCCGTGCACTCCGTGGTCTTCGGGGGCTTCTCGTCGGATGCGCTCGCCGACCGCATCATCGATGCGGAGGCGAAGGTGCTGATCACCCAGGATGGTTCGTGGCGCAGGGGCTCAGTGGTGCCGCTCAAGGCCGCCGCCGACGTGGCCCTGGCGCGCTGCCCGTCGATCGAGCACGTGATCGTGGTCGATCGCGTCGATGACGGTCCCGACATGGCGGACGGCCGGGACGTCTGGTTCCATGATCTCGTCGAGGGACAGTCGACGGACTGCGAGCCCGAGGTGATGAACGCCGAGGACCCGCTCTACATCCTCTACACGTCCGGAACCACCGGGAAGCCGAAGGGCATCGTCCACACCCAGGGCGGTTACCTGACCGGCATCATGACGACCCACCACTACGTCTTCGACATCAAGCCCGACGACGTCTACTGGTGCGGCGCCGACATCGGCTGGGTGACCGGCCACAGCTACATCGTCTACGGTCCCCTCGCCAACGGCGTCACCGGGGTCATGTACGAGGGCGCTCCGAATCATCCCGACTTCGATCGCCTCTGGCAGATCATCGAGGACCTGAAGGTCACCGTCTTCTACACGGCGCCGACGGCGATCCGGGCCTTCATGAAGTGGGGCAACGAGTACCCGGACCGGCACGATCTGTCGTCGGTTCGCGTCCTCGGCACCGTTGGGGAGCCGATCAACCCCGAGGCCTGGATGTGGTACCACGAGCACATCGGCGGCTCGCGCACGCCGATCGTCGACACGTGGTGGCAGACGGAGACGGGGGCGATCATGATCACGCCGCTCCCCGGAGCCGTGTCCACCAAGCCCGGGTCGGCGACGCGGGCATTCCCCGGGATCTTCGCGGACGTGGTCGATGAGGAGGGGAACTCGGTGCCGCTCGGCGGCGGCGGATTCCTCGTGATCCGGAAGCCGTGGCCCTCGATGCTGCGGACGATCTACGGCGACGACCAGCGTTACATCGATACCTACTGGTCGCGGTTCCCCGGGGCGTACTTCCCCGGCGACGGCTGCAAGCGCGACATGGACGGCTACTACTGGCTGCTCGGACGAGTCGACGACATCATGCTGGTGTCGGGTCACAACATCTCGACCACCGAGGTCGAGTCGGCCCTCGTCTCGCATCCGACGGTCGCCGAAGCCGCGGTCGTGGGGCGGAAGGACGACATCACCGGCCAGGCGATCGCCGCGTTCGTGACGCTGCGCGGCGGCGCCCAGGGCGACGAGGGGCTTCTCGGCGAGCTGCGGGATCACGTGGCCACCACGATCGGGCCGATCGCCAAGCCGGCGAGCATCGTCTTCACCGACGATCTCCCCAAGACGCGCTCGGGCAAGATCATGCGCCGGCTGCTCAAGGACATCTCCGAGAACCGCCACCTCGGCGACGTCACGACGCTGGCCAATGCCGACATCGTCGAGGAGATCGCCAAGAAGGCGCAGGCGTCGGGCGACTGATCGCCGGTCGAAACCACGACAGGCCCGGGCATAGTCCCCCGGTGTGTCGGGGGAAGGTACCGCTGGGGAGCACGAAGTGCGGAGCAGGGGTAGGGGGTGCGCCGCGTCCGGGGTGTCGCGGACGGCGGTGTGCTCGCGTGGGCGAGGGGGGCTGGCATAGTCCCCCGGTGTGTCGGGGGAAGGTACCGCTGCGGGAGCACGAAGTGCGGAGCAGGGGTAGGGGGTGCGCCGCTCCGGGGCTTCGTCGCGGCAGCGACCGGCGAGGCTCGCTGCGCGCTCGGAATGCGAAGACCATCCGAACAGTTGTACATTGCAATCAACTTCCAGCCGGCTGATTGGACTGTGATGCCCGCCGTGACCGTCGAGAATCTCCTCACCTTGCCGCGCCTGGTCGCGCCTACGGCGTCGACCGCCGTGCCGCGGCCGGTTGTTTCGGTGACCACCGCCCCGCAGGGTTACGAAGGCGAAGGCTTCCCGGTGCGCCGCGCTTTTGCCGGCGTCGATCTCTCGCTGCTCGACCCCTTCGTGCACCTCGATCAGATGGGTGAGGTCGAGTACGCCCCAGGGGAGCCGAAGGGAACACCGTGGCATCCGCACCGCGGCTTCGAGACGGTCACCTACATGATCGACGGCGAGATGCAGCACCAGGACTCCCACGGCGGCGGCGGACTCATCACCAACGGCGACACCCAGTGGATGACCGCCGGCTCGGGGATCCTTCACATCGAGACCCCTCCGGAGCACCTCGTGATGTCCGGCGGCCTGTTCCACGGCTTCCAGCTCTGGGTGAACCTCCCCGCCAAGGACAAGTGGCTCCCGCCCAAGTACCAGGGTCTGCAGGGCGAGGACGTCGGTCTGCTCACGACGGCGGACGGCGACGTGCTGCTGCGGCTCATCGCCGGCGACCTCGGCGGGGTCACCGGGCCCGGGTCGACGCACACACCGATCACGATGGTGCACGCCACGCTCCACCCGGGTGCGCACATGACGCTCCCGTGGCGGCGTGACTTCAACGCCCTCGCCTACATCCTCAACGGCAGCGCGCGATTTGGTAGCGACGGGCGGCCGGCGCAGACCGGACAGCTCGTCGTCTTCGGCAAGGGCGACACCATCACCATTCTCGCCGACGACCGCCAGGAGTCGCGCAGCCCGGACGTGGATGTGCTCCTTCTCGGGGGCCGCCCCATTGGCGAGCCCGTCGCCTGGTACGGGCCGTTCGTGATGAACAACCGCGCGGAGCTGGCTCAGGCCTTCGAGGACTACCAGGCGGGCAAGCTGGGCACCATTCCGGCGAATCGCATCGACCGGCGCCACCCGCACGACTTCTGAGATGGGGATCGCCACCCGCGGCATCAACCATCCGGCCCTCATCGGTCGCAACTACGAGGAGACAGTGCGCTTCTACACCGAGGTGCTCGGGATGCGGCTCGTGCTGGAGCAGCCGAACCTCGACGACGACCGCCAGGTGCACCTGTTCTTCGAGGCCGGACCAGGTCAGTTCATCGCCTACTTCGTGCCGAAGGAGGGGTCGTTGCCGGAGACGCCGCCGCGCCGCAACGTCGGCGGGATGCTGCACCTTGCGCTGAACCTGAGCGTGCCGATCGAAGAGGCCATGGCGACGCTGGACGCAAACGGGGTGGCCTACAAGGGCCCGGTCGATCGCGGCTACGAGCGCTCGCTGTACTTCCGCGACCCCAACGGCGCCGTCATCGAGCTGATGACGTGGATCACGCCGGTGCCCGAGGAAGCGGACGAGGGGGATGTGATCCTCGCCGCCCAGGCGCACCGCCACGCGCGCGGTGCGGCCTTCATCGAGCAACGGGACGTCGACGCCGTCCTCGGTGACGGCTGAAGTGATCGCCCAGCTCGTGAGGTTCCCGTGATGCGACTCCGGGTGCTCGCGCCAGTCGTCCTCGCTCTCGTCGTCGCCGCCTGCGGGCTGCTGGCGGACAAGGCGGTCATCGACGACGCATGGGTGAGCGACGATGGGATGCGCCTCGAGCTCATCGTCCTGACGTGCGGTGCCCGGCATGATCCCGAGGTCGCCGCAACGGCCGACGAGGTGCGCATCACTGTGTGGTACTCGAACGACAGCGTCGGGGACGACTGCGCCGACGGCGTCACCGTAACGCTCGACGATCCGCTGGGCGATCGCATCGTGATCGACACGGCCACCGGCGACGTCGTCGAGGTGAAGCCGTGGGGCGGTTGACGGCTATTCGGCCCGCCCCGTCCTGACGTCGGGGGCACCCATGCGGGCGGCGTCGGCGGTGTGGTCGTCCGGCATTCCCTGCGACTCGCGCTCGGCGGCCACGCGGGCGGCGTAATGCTCCAGCTCCCGCGCCCGAGCCGCCTCGTCCCAGTCGAGGACGTCACCCATGAGGTCTGCCGCGTCCTTCGACGCCTCGATGCCGCGATCCTCGGTCTCGATGGAGATCCGGGTGCGCCGGGTCAGTGCGTCGGCGAGGTGGAGCGCTCCCTCGTGCGTGGCGGCGTAGCGGATCTCGGCCCGCAGATAGCCGGGGGCTCCGGCCACGGGCCTCGCCAGCGCGGGGTCGGCCTCCATCATCGCCACCAGGGTTTCGGTCTCGGCGCCGTACCGACCGACGAGACGGGTGATCTGCTCCGCGGGCACGCCGGCGGAGGCGGCGAGCCGCGGGGCGGCTGCCCTTGTGGCCTCGTGGCCCTCGGCCCCGATCAGCGGCGTCTCCGCCGTCTTCGAGGGACCCGGCCGGATGCCGATCTGCTCGGCGGCGACGTCGACCGTGTCCTCCGCCATCACCCGGTAGGTCGTGTACTTGCCCCCGGCGACGGTCACCAGCCCGGGAACCCTCACGGAGACGGCATGTTCCCGGCTCAGCTTGCTGGTCGCATCGGTCTCGCCGGTGAGTAGCGGCCGCAGCCCGGCGTAGACCCCGACGACGTCGTCCCGCGCCAGCGGATCGTCGAGCACGGTGTTGACCCGCTCCAAGATGTAGGCGATGTCCGTTGCGCTCGCCGCCGGATGCGCGAGCCCGAGCGACCACGGTGTATCGGTGGTGCCGATGATCCAATAGGCGCCCCAGGGAATCATGAACAGCACCGACTTCTCGGTGCGGATGATCATGCCCGTGCCCGAGTCGATGCGGTGCTTGGGCACCACGAGGTGGATGCCTTTCGAGGCCGTGACCTGGCGGCCGTGCTCACCAGCCATGTCCTCGATGACGTCCGTCCACACGCCCGTGGCGTTCACGACGCACCGGGCGCGAATGTGTACGTCGCGCCCTCCCTCGAGATCCCGGGCGATGACGCCGTCGACGGTCGAGCCGGTGAGGTGGAGCCGGGTGGCGCGGACGCTGGTAGCGACGGCGGCGCCGAGGCCTGCAGCCGTTCGGGCGATCGCCATCGTGTGTCGCGCGTCGTCGACCTGGGCATCCCAATACCTGATGCCGCCGACGAGGCTCTCTGCCCGCAGCGCCGGCATCAGCTCCTTGGCGCCGCCGCGGCTGAGGTGCCGATGCCACGGGAGCACGTTGGTGCGGGAGACGGTCGCCATGAGGTCGTAGAGACCGATGCCGGCGCCGACGTACAACCGTTCCCAGAGGCGATGCTGGAGCGGGTAGAGGAACGAGACGGGCGTCACCAAGTGCGGGGCGAGGGTCGACAGGATGAGCCCGCGCTCGCGGAGTGCTTCGAACACGAGCTTGAACTCGAACTGCTCCAGGTAGCGGAGTCCGCCGTGGATCAGCTTGGAGGAGCGGCTCGACGTGCCGGAGGCGAGGTCGCGCTGCTCGATCAAGGCCACCGACATCCCTCGGGTTGCTGCGTCGAGCGCCGTGCCCGCTCCGGTGACACCGGCACCGATCACGACGAGGTCGAACGCCTCGCTGTCGAGACGGTCCAGGGTGGCCCTGCGGCTCTGCGGGCCCAGCACAGAGGCGTTGGTGTTCATCACCCCAATTCTGGCGGATCGCGATCCCGACGAGGAATCGGTCGGACGGCCCTTGTTCCAGGCTCATCCGGGGGGTGCGGACCGCCTCGGTATCCTCCGGTACATGAGCACCATTCCTGCCGACCTGGCCGAAGCTGCGCGCACCTGGATCGATGGGGATCCCGATCCCGACACCCGTGCGGAACTCGCCGCGCTGATCGCCGCCGGCGATGAAGCCGAGCTGGCGGAGCGCATGGCGGGCTCGCTGGCGTTCGGCACGGCAGGGCTGCGGGGCCGCGTCGAGGCCGGATCGAACCGGATGAACCGCGCCGTGGTGATCCGGACGACGGCGGGTCTCGCCGACTACCTCATCCGTAGCGGCGGGGACGGTCCCGTGGTGGTCGGCTACGACGCCCGCCTCTCGAGCCGAGCGTTCATGGAGGACACCGTGGCCGTGCTCGCGGCTGCCGGTCTCCCCGTGCGCTATTTCGACACACCGGTTCCGACGCCGGTCGTGGCCTACGCAGCGCTGGCGGCCGATGCCCGGGCCGCCATCGTGATCACGGCCAGTCACAATCCGCCGTACGACAACGGCTACAAGGTGTACGACACCAACGGGGCGCAGATCATCCCGCCGGTGGACGTCGCCATCGCCCGGGCGATCGATGCGGTCGGCGCGGCGGCCGCGGTGCCCCGCATGGGCGACGCGCTCTCCTCACCGAGCGTCGCGCCCGTTGGGGAGGAGGTGTTTCGGCGCTACCTCGCCGATCTCGCGAACGTGCGCCGGGTCGACCCCGCCCGCAAGGACATCGGCATCGTCTATACCCCCATGCACGGCGTCGGGGGACGGTACGTCGTCGAGGCGCTGCGCCACTTCGGCTACGACCGGGTGAGTCCGGTGGTCGAGCAGTTCGCTCCGGACGGCCGGTTTCCCACTGTGGCGTTCCCCAATCCCGAGGAGCCGGGGGCGCTGGATCTCGCCCTGGCACAAGCAGCGGCGGAGCAAGCCGATCTCATCATCGCCAACGACCCGGACACGGACCGGCTTGCGGTCAGCGTGCCGAACGCGGCAGGCGAGTGGGTCCCGCTCACCGGCAATCAGATCGGCGTGCTGCTTGCCGACTTCTTGCTGTCGACCTCAGGCGGGCGGCATGCCATCGTGATCAACTCGATCGTCTCCTCGCCGATGCTGGCCGACATCGCCGCCCACCACGGCGCAGAGTTTGCCCAGACGCTCACCGGCTTCAAGTGGATCTGGAACGCAGCCCTCGACCTGCAGGAGGCAGGGCGCGGCCGGTTCGTCTTCGGCTACGAGGAGGCGCTCGGCTACAGCGTCGGCCCTGCCGTCCGCGACAAGGACGGGATCAGCGCGTCGGTACTGTTCGCCGACCTGGCGGCACATGCGGCAGACGCCGGAGCGACGGTGATGGGGCGGCTCGAGGACCTGTACCGTCGACATGGCCTGTGGGTGTCGACGCAGCGCAGCGTGGTGCGTCCCGGAACCGAGGGTGCGGACGAGATCGCAGCGGCGATGGAACGCCTGGCCGCGGCGCCACCGGCCCGGCTGGGCGACGCCGTGGTCGCGGGCGTCACCGATTACCGCGTCGGTGCCGACGCTCGACCCCGCTACCTCGGTGCGACGCCGCTCGTCGCACTCGATCTGGGAGCGATCGGCCGCGTGCTGGTGCGTCCGTCCGGGACCGAGCCGAAACTCAAGATCTACATCGACCTCACTGCGCCCGCCGGGGCCGGGGATCTCGATGTGCTCTCGGCCGAGCTGCTGGGCGAGGCCGGACGCATCGCCGACCTGGTCGTCGGTCATCTCGGTTTGGGCTGATCGGCCTAGCTGGGGCCCCGGTCGCGTGGGCCATAATGGGCGCGGCCACACGTTCGAGGAGATGATGATGGATCTTGCTGCTCTACTGGGCGACGAAGCCGACCCGCTGCTGTCGCACGTCTCGAAGGGCATTCCGAAAGACGACCTCTCGCTTCCCGGACCCGACTTCGTCGATCGAGTGTTCGCCCAGACGGACCGGTCGCCGCAAGTGCTGCGCGCCCTGCAGGGACTGTTCGACAGCGGTCGTCTCGGTGGTACCGGATATGTCTCGATCCTTCCCGTCGACCAGGGCATCGAGCACTCGGCGGCGGCGTCCTTCGCCCCAAACCCCGCGTACTTCGATCCGCGCAACATCGTCGAACTCGCCATCGAGGCCGGGTGCAACGCCGTGGCTTCGACGTTCGGCGTGTTGGGGGCCATGTCGCGTTCGCACGCCCACAAGATCCCCTTCATCGTAAAGATCAACCACAACGAGCTGCTGACGTACCCGCCC
>JBFFFX010000113.1:0-7838 GCA_041557775.1 Acidimicrobiia bacterium
CCGCCGAGGATGGCGGCGAACGAGAGCGGCATCAGCAGACGCGACGCCGATTCACCGCGACGTGTCGCCCAGCCGCTGACCTCTGGAACGAGCATCGCGACCATAGGGGTGTTGTTGAGGAACGACGATCCTGCGGCGACTCCGGGCAGCAACCTGGTGAGGACACCGCGGTCCGAGCTCGCACCGCCCAAGACGGTGCTGAGCCCCTGCCGCAAGAGACCCGTTCTCGTCACCGCGGCAGCCATCACGTAGAGCGCAGCGATGGTCAGCGGCGCTGCGTTGGAGAACCCGGCGAAAGCCTGCTCGGTCGTGATCACCCCCGCGAGCATCAGCATGATCGTGCCGGCCAGCACCGCCATCGTCGGGGGCACCAAGTCGCGCGCCATGACGACCACGACGGCAGCGATGATCGCGAGGGTCAGCCAGGCATCGGCGGGCATCAGCCGCTCGCTCCTCTCCCAGGTACGCCGGTCACGCGTTGTCAGTCTTGCACCGTTGCGGCGCAGGCGTCAGTTGGCGCGCCGGCCCATGCCCACGTAACGCAACCCGGCCGCTGCTACCTGTTCGGTGTCGATCCAGTTGCGCCCGTCGACGATCAGATCGCCGGCCATCAGATTCGCCACGGCGCGAAAGTCGAGGGAGCTGAACTCGGGCCAGTCGGTGACGAGCACGACGGCGTCGGCACCCGTCACCGCTTCGTAGGCGTCCGCTGCGGTGCCGAGATTGGTCAGCGTCGGGAGGTGTTTCACCACCGGGTCGTACACGACGACCTCGGCACCCTCGTCGAGCAGCCGCTCGGCGATGGTGACCGACGGCGCCTCGCGGATGTCGTCGGTGTTCGGCTTGTACGCCAGCCCGAGCAGCGCGATGCGGGCGCCGCGGATCTCGCCGCCGAGTCCGGATGTGAGCTTGTCGACGACTTGGAGGCGTTGGGTGGTATTGCTGGGGTTGACGGCGTTGAGGATCTGGAGCTCGAGCCCGTGATCGACGCCGTAGTGGGCAAGAGCTTGGAGGTCCTTGCCGAAGCAGGATCCGCCGTAGCCGATCCCTGCGCCGAGGAACTTGCGCTCGATGCGGTTGTCGAGTCCGACGGCCTCGGCGACCGTCTCGACGTCGGCGCCGGCCGAGTCGCAGATCCGGGCGATCTCATTGATGTAGGCGATCTTGGTGGCGAGGAAGCCGTTGGCGGCGTACTTGATCGTCTCGGCCGTTGCGAGATCCGTTCGGATCAGCGCCGGCTGATGGCTGCGATCGCCGCCGTGGAACGTCTGCTCGAGGATCGGCCGGTAAAAGCGGGCGACGATGTCGAGGGCCCTCTCGTCGTCCCCGCCGAGGACGATCCGATCCGGATACAGGAAGTCGTGCAACGCCGATCCCTCGCGCAGGAACTCCGGGTTCGAGACGACATGGACGAGGGCGCCGTCGGGTGCGCCCCGGTGCAGGATCTCCCGCATCTCCTCACCCCATCCGATCGGCACGGTGCTCTTGGTGATCACGACCGTCGTGCCGGTCAAGACCTCTGCGACCTGAGCGGCCGCGGTTCGCAGGTAGGCGAGATTGGGCCTGCCGTCGGGCTGCGGCGGAGTGCCCACGCACAAGAGGACGACGTCGGCGTCGCTCACTCCGGCGCGCACGTCTTCTGTGAACGTGAGGCGACCTGAGGCCGCCGCTTCGCGCAGCCGCTCGTCGAGACCGGGCTCATGGAAAGGGGCCGTGCCCTTGCGCAGCGACTCCAGCTTGTGCTCGTCGCTCTCGATGCCCACGACGTCATTGCCGATGGAAGCGAACGCGACGGCGGCCACCGTGCCGACGTAGCCTGTTCCGATGACCGCGACATTCCCCATGGGATCTCCAGTTCGAGTGAGGCGAGGCGCGCTGGCGTTGCGAATCCCCCGCTGAGAGTGGAGTCTACGACAGGGCCCGGGGGCGGCAATGGGTCGAGCGGCCCGGGGCGGCTTGCGTCCGCCGCCGGGCTTCTAGGCTCCGGTCAATGATCACGAGAGCGCTCGTCACCGGCGGTGCCGGCTTCATCGGTTCGAACTTGGTCAGTCGCCTCGTAGACGACGGCGCCGACGTGCTGGTCATCGACGATCTCAGCAGCGGACGTCTCGAGCGCCTGGTCGATGCCCGCCTCGAGGGCAGGGTCGCCGTGCATCAGATGGACATCCGCCAGCCGGAGTTCGCCGACGTTGCCGACCGGTTCGGTCCCGAGATCGTGTTCCACCTCGCGGCACAGATCGATGCCCGGCAATCCGTCGTCGATCCCGTCTTCGATGCTTCCGTCAACGTCGTCGGTGGTGTCAACGTGATGCGCGCCGCCGTCGATGCCGGAGCCTCGAGGATCGTGTTCGCCTCTTCGGGCGGCGCCAGCTTCGGTACCACGGACGTGATTCCGACACCGGAGTCGGTCGTGCGGAATCCCGAGTCTCCGTACGGCGTCGCCAAGAAGGTCAACGACGACTACCTCCGCTATTTCGCGACGATGCACGGACTCGAGTTCGTGTCGCTCGGCTTCTCCAACGTGTACGGACCGTGGCAGGATCCACACGGCGAGGCCGGCGTGGTGGCGATCTTCTGCCAGATGCTGCTGCGGGGCGCGGTGCCGACGATCTTCGGCGATGGGTCCATCACCCGAGACTTCGTGTATGTCGACGACGTCGTCGAGTCGTGCATTCGGGCGGCCGAGCGCGGTGGCAACGTATACGTGAACATCGGTACGGGCCGTGAGGCGTCGATCAACGAGCTGTACGACCTGATCGCGGCAGCAGTAGGCACCGACATCCGGCCCGGCTACGGCCCCGGTAAGGACGGCGACGTGGCACGGTCGTGCCTCGACGGTTCCCTCGCCAAGGAGGTGCTCGGCTGGGAGCCCTGGGTGACGCTCGAGGAGGGCGTGGTGCGCACGGTCGAGTGGTTCCGCACCCACGGAGAGTTCTGAGCCGCGGGCGCGTGGGCGCCGAGCCCCGGTCAGCCTTCCAGCTCGTCCAATGTCTGGGGCCAGTCGTCCTTGAGGAGCCTGCTCAACGAACGGTCGGCCAGGATCTTGCCGCCGGTCTGACAGCCAGGGCAGTAGTTGGTCTCCCGGGAGGCGTATTGGATGCGCTGAACCGGTGCGCGACACACCGGACAGTCGTGTCCGTACTTGCCGTGGACGGCCATCGCGGGATGGAACGCAGTCACCTTCTCTGGGAATCCGTCGCCCGTCTCCTCGACACGAATGCGAGTCCATTCGGCGAGCTGCTCTCTCGCCGCGGCGTGGAGGCGCGCGATCTCCTCGTCGTCGAGGTTGCGGTTGATCTGGAGCGGCGAGAGCTTGGCGCGGTGCAGGATCTCGTCGGCGAAGGCGCCACCGATACCGGAGAGGTACCGGGCATCGGTCAGGGCACGCTTGAGAGTGTGCCGCTCGGCGTTGAGCGCAGCGGCGAACTCCTCGACCGTGCTCCCGGCGATCTCGAGGCCGCCGGGGTCGAGGCCGGAGAGGGCGTCCGTTCCGCGGACGACATGGAGTGAAGCCCGGCGCTTCGTACCCGCCTCCGTCAGCGTCAGCGTGCCGTGCGCGAAGTCGAAGGCAGCGAGCCCGTACTTCCTCTGCAGTTTCTTGCCCTTCTCGTCGAACCAGTGGAGGCGGCCCGCCACCATGAGGTGCAGCACGAAGTAGAGGTCGTCGTCGAAGCCGAAGACGAGGCGCTTGCCCATGCGCTCCAGGCCTGTGATCCGGCAGCCAATCGCAGCGTCCGCTGGCGGGTCGAACGTGCGAAGCAAGGAGAAGGACTGGATGCGGACGCCCTCGAGCATCTCGTCGGCGATACGGGGGCGGAGCGCGGCCAGATACGCCTCGATCTCGGGAAGCTCCGGCATCAGCGGAACATGTCCTCGGAAGGCGGGCGGACGAGGTCGACGGCTCGGCCGTCGCCGCGCTCCCAGGCCAAGCCGCGAACGACGGCGACCGGGATCGCCGTGGCCTTGCCCATCACCAGGTCCGCAGCAGCCGCGATCTCGTCGACGATGGCCACCTCGGTGACGTCGAGCACGCGGCCGTGCGTGTCGGTGCTCCCGCGGAGGTCCTGGATGGCGTCGATCCCGGAGACACCGATCGCCACGTCGGTCAGGCCTCGCCGCCACGGGCGGCCGAACGTGTCGGAGACGACCACTGCGAGTCGCGCTCCGGTGGCCTGCTCCAGCCTGACGCGAATTCGATGGGCGGAGCGATCAGGGTCCCGAGGCAGCATGACGGCCCTTCCGGCGGCGACGTTCGATCGGTCGACTCCGGCGTTGGCGCAGACGAATCCGTGCTCGGTGATGGTGATGATGAGATCGCCCCGGCGGCGGATGATCGCGGCTGCCTCTTGCTCGGCGAGGCGCCGGTAGGCGGCGTCATCGGGGGCATCTGCGATCCGCCCCTCCGCCTTCGACACGATCTTGTGCGTCACGACCACGATGTCGCCGTCGTCGATCTCGATCCCAGCACCGTTGAGCGCCCCGAGGATGATGCCGGCGACGTCGTCACCGGCAGCGACTTCCCCGATGCCGGGGACGGGGAGGATCGTCACGGCGCCGCTCATGTGGCGGAGGCGGTGTCGAGTAGCCACGCGGCGAACGCGGCCCCGTCGACCGGATCGGTCATTCGTGTCGCTGCGACGTGGATTCGCTCGTCGCCGCAGAGCGCGGCGGCGTCGCCGGCGTCGCCGGTGTCGACGACGAGATCGGTGACGAGGCCCTCGTAGGCCGCGAGCACGCCTGCATTGCCCGGCGGGAAGCCCTGGGACCCCAGCAACTCGGCCGTGGGACCCTTCAACGCTTTGCCTGCGAACAGCGGGCTGACCGCGAAGACGCGATCGTGCTCCTCCACAGCACGCCGGATTCCAGGCACGGCGAGGATCGGCCAGATCGACAGCACCGGATTCGACGGTGCGATCACGATGAGGTCGGCCGACCTCATCGCCTCGACGACGCCGGGTGCGGGCGCCGCCGCCATCGTGCCCTCGAAGACCACCTTGCGCACGGTGTCGCGGTGGCCGCGGTGGACGAAATACTGCTGGAACGGGAGCCATTCGCGGTCCGCGGTCTCGATCCACGTGCGAAGCGATGCGTTCGTGGCGGGCACGACGTTGGTCGCAACTCCCAGACCGGTGCTGAGGACGGCGGTGACCTCGTGCAGCGGCATGCCGCCGTTGAGCAGCTCGGTCCGCCGCAGGCACGTGGCGAGGTCGCGATCGCCGAGCCGGAACGTCGTATCGGCTCCGAGAGCGGCGAGGCGCGCCATGACGGTGAACGTGTCACCGGAGATGCCCCACCCCTCGGGCCCTTCGATGCCCGCCAGCGTGTAGCAGACCGTGTCCAGATCGGGGCACACACGGACGCCGTAGATGTCGTCGTCGTCGCCCACGTTGACGATCACCGTCAGCGCCTCCGTCGCCTGGACGGCCGCCAGCGCTCGCGCCATGCGGGCGCCACCGACCCCGCCGCTCACGAGAACGGTGCGCAGATTGCGGTTTACGTGGCGTGCTTCCAGAATGGACTCTCCATGTCTGCTGCTCCGGCGGAAGCTCCCCCGATCTCGGTTGTCGCCGCGGTCGTCGTCGACGACCTGCGCGCGGTGAGCGCGACGCTCGATGCCGTCGCGCGTCAAGTGTACGAGCCGTCGCGCATCGTCGTCGTCGGTGGCGACCGCGACGCGCGTCGCGTCGCCGACACGGCGCAGGTCGAGTGGATCTCGACGCTGTCGGGGCTGCTCGGTGCCCTGGATCAGGCCACGACGCACGTGTGGCTGCTCAGCGGTGGTGCCGAACCACGCCCCGACGCGCTGCGGGCGCTCGTTGCGGAGTCTGAGCGGGTCGAGGCGGGGATCGCCGGCTCCAAGCTGCTCTCTCGGGAGACGCCGGAGCGTCTCGTGTCGGTGGGGGTCGCAACCGATGTCTTCGACACCCCCTACACCGGCCTCGACGAGTACGAGATCGACGCCGGGCAATACGACGTTCTCCGCGACGTGGCTGCAGTGGGCGGCTCCTCGCTCCTGGTGCGCCGCGACCTGGCGCGCGGACTGCGCGGCCTGGACCCGTTGATGTCGCCGACGGCGGCTGCCGTCGATTTGTGCCAGCGGGCCCGGTTGCGCGGTGGGAGGGTCGTCGTGGTGCCCTCCTCGGAGGTCCTCGTACCGGCCTCGGAACCCGTAGCGTGGAGAGAGGACGCCGGCCAGATCCGTTCGATGATGAAGGTCTACAGCGGGTTGACCCTGCTTTGGGCCCTTCCCGGCCGTTTCCTGCTCGGGCTCTTCGAGGCGGTCATCGCGCCGCTGCTCGGACGCTGGACGTTCTTCCGGTGGCTGCGGGCGTGGACCTGGAACCTGATCCACCTCCCTTCGACGCTGGTTGCGCGGCGGCAGGCGAGGCGTGCCAAGGCGGTCGGTGACACGGAGCTCTTCCGCTTTCAGCTCCGCGGTTCCGCCGAGATGCGGCGCCTCGTAGGGGAGATCGGCGAGCGTTTGCGTGAGCGCCTCCCCGGCGACGACCGATTGAGTCTCGCCGAGCTCGGCCGTGAGCTCCGCCAGCCTGCGTTCGTCGTCGGCTCTCTCGCCGTAGCCTTCGTTCTCGTCTCGATGCGCCGCTTGTGGGACGGCTTCCCTGCGGTGGGCTTCAGCTTGCCGCTTCCGGACTCGAGCAGCGCCCTGCTCGGGGCGTACGCAGGTGGGTGGAACCCCGGTGGGTTCGGGAGCATCGAACCGCTGCAGCCGTTCCTGGGTCTGGCGGGCGTCGTCCAGACCATCGCATTCGGGAGACCGGACTGGGGTGCGGGACTCCTCATTGCGGCGGCGATCTTGTCCGGGGTGTGGGGCACTACCAGGCTGATGCGCACCTGGGCGATCGAGGTTGTGCCCGGCGTCATGGCGGGTTTGGTGCTCATGGCGGGGCCGGCCACCCGGGGCATCGCCGCCGAGACCGGGCTCGGAACGCTGGTTGCCCTCGGCGTGCTCCCGTGGGCGCTGCGGCTGCCACTGGCCCGATGGCCCAAGACGCGCTGGGCGCAGATCGGTCGGATGGCCGCGATCGGTTGGGTCTCGGGGTTGCTCGCTCTCGCCTCGCCGCTCTTGCTCGTGGTGCCTCCGGCTCTGTTGATCCTCCTCGCCTTGCTGACGCCCCGGGAGGCGGGGCCCTGGCGCGCCGCGTTGACCAGCCTCCTGGGCGGAGCGATTGCCTTGCCGATGCTGCAGCCGTGGCTCGGTATCGCCGACCTTCGCGAGTACGTCGGGGCGGGCAGCGCGTTCTGGGAGCCGGGACTGCTGCTCGCAGCCGCCCTCGGCATCGCCTTGGTGACGGCGCTGGTCGCCGCACCGAAACGGCTCGCCCAGGTGGCCGGATGTGGCGGAGTGATCGCCGCCGCCGGCGGGGTTGCGGCGCGGAGCGCGGATCTCGGCGGAGGTCGCGAGGTGCAGCTCGCCGGGATGGCCCTCGCTGCTCTGGGCTCGGCCATCGTGGTGGGTGTTGCCTTGGAACTCGTCCGCCAAGTCGCGTTGGTGCGCGGGTGGCGGCGGTTCTTGGCCGGGATCGGGTTCGCTGCTGCCGCAGCGGTGACCGTGAGCGTCGTACTCGTGCTTCTCCCGGGTCGGGCGGGGCTTCCCTCGGACCGTCTCGAGAATGCGATCGGGTTCACGGGCGCTGCGGACGACGATCCGGGCTCGTCTCGTGTGCTCCTGTTCGGACCCGAAGACCGCTTGCCCGGTGAATCCCGGATCGTCCTGGGTGCCGGTTACCGCGTGGTCTCCGCGCCGGTGCCGGCGCTCTGGGAGGCGTGGCTCCCCGAGCCGAGCTCTGCAGATTTCGCGCTCGAGCAAGCGCTCGAGC
>JBFFFX010000114.1:0-7831 GCA_041557775.1 Acidimicrobiia bacterium
AACCCAGCGGTCGCAGAAAGCCTCGACGTGGACTACACGGAGCCTGCGGTCGCGGGCATCGACGCCTGACGGCTCCGGGCTACGCGGCAGGCTCGCCCTTGAACACCTTGCGGCCCGCCAGCCGCGCCCACCAGAGCACGAGCGAGCCTGCGATCAGGACCGCCGTCGCCACGGCGTGATACCAAGTCGACCATTCGAACTCGCCCAGCGACCAGCTGTACAGGAACGCGAGCGCGGCAAGAGTGAATTGGAGCGCCCCGGTCGTGACGAAGATCGCCCGGCCGCCGGGTCTGGCGAGCACCAGGATCCCGGACACCGCCCAGGCCAGCAGCACCCCGCCGACCCAGCGCAATCCACCCAGGTCGGCCGCGGTGCGCTCGTCGAGGCCGATGAGATCGAAGAACGTCACCGGGAAGATCACGAGCGGCAGGGCGAAGACGAGTGTCACGAAGATGTACACGACCATCGCCAGGTTGAGCGTGGCAGCCGGGTCCCGCTTCTTCCGGACTCGCTCGGCTGCGGGTGGGGCTTCGACACCCGCCTCGACCTCCGGCAGCTGGTGGCCCTCGTCGCTCACGATCGCATCTCCATTGCCTCCATCAACACGTTGACCAACTCGTCCTGGACGTAGCCGAGGAAAGCGACAATCGTCGCGTGGGGCGTCGAGGGCTCCTGATCCAGCTCGTCCATATCGAACATCCCGTGGCGTGCGGCGATCGCCAGCCGCGCTGCGCCGATCGCGCGCACACACGACTCGGTCTCACCCGGCGTCAGCTCTGCACGGCCGTGCTCGAGACGCTCGAGCACCTCGGCGAAGACCCGCCGATCCTCTTCACGGCCGCGCTCGATCTCCGCACCGGAGAAGCGCCGGAACTCCCGATCGTCGTCTTCGTCGGGATAGGCGACCGGGAACAGCCGGTCTACGGCCGGGTCGTCGTCTGCCGCGCCGACCGTGGCGAGGAAGCCGGGGATCGACTCGAGCACGGCGAGCTCCCGGCGACCTACCTCGAGCTCCGCACCTTCGGGCGTCGCCGCGACCCGCAGGCTCATCCTTGCTCCAGCGTTGCCCAGAGACCGTGGTGATGAAGCCGGACGACATCCACCTCGGCCCGCTCCCGTGGTGCCGAGGCGACGATGGCCCGTCCCCGGTGATGAACGTCGAGCATGAGCTTCGTGGCCCGGGTCTCGTCGTAGCCGAAGAGCTTGCGGAACACCCAAACGACGTAGGTCATCAGGTTGACGGGATCATTCCACACGACGACGTTCCATGTAGGGATCGTGAAGGTCTCGTCGATCGTGGACGTACCGTGGTGGCGTTCGGGGCCGACGCTCATACCGGAAGCGTACCGAGTAGCGCATCGTGTCGCTGCCGCCACGGGCCGCCTGCGCCTCACTCGTCCTCGAGTTGCTCGGCCCGCGATGCAGCGGCGAACCGTTGCGCGTTGATCCAGTCCTCGAAGTCCTGCCGGGAGACGCGCCACTCCCGACCGAACTTGACGCCCGGGAGCGTGCCGGAGCGCAGCTGGCTGGTGACGACGAACGCCGAGACGTCCATGTAGTCGCAGATGTCGGGGACCGACAGCCACTCCTTGTCGATGTCGACCTTGATGCGATCCATCGGTCCCAGGCTATGGAACGAAATCCGGCTCGGCAAGAGGTCTGGTTGCGATCTCGGGTCTCGCCCCGATAGCCTCGGCCCCGAGTCCAGCGAGCGGAGTGCCGAGATCCGGCACGCGAGGGGCTTTCCCGAGGGCCGTCCATCCGGGCGGCCCTCGATGCGACCGGGGACCACCGAACATGACGGGCAGTACGACGACGATCGGCATCTTCATCTTCGCAGACGCCGAAGAGCTGGACTGGGTCGGGCCGTGGGAAGTGCTTCGCGCCTGGCAGCTCGCCAACCCCGAGGACGGGATCGAGGTCTTCACCATCGCCGAGGACCAGGAGGTCGTCGTGTGCGCCAAGGGGATGCGCGTCCTGCCCGACCACACTTGGGACACGGCACCACCCCTCGACGTCGTCATCATCCCCGGAGGCGTCGGCACTCGTCCGCAGATTGGGGACCCGACGATCCGGCGCTGGGTCGCATCGCTGGTCGCCGACGGCACGCTGATGACAAGCGTGTGCACGGGGGCGCTGGTGCTCGCCGACAATGGACTCCTCGATGACGGCCCGGCGACGACGCACTGGAGCTCGCTCGACTACCTCGCCCGGCTGGGTTCCAACATCGACGTTCGCCCCGACGATCGATTCATCGACCGCGGTCCGGTGATCACCGCCTCGGGCGTCTCTGCCGGCATCGACATGGCGCTGCACCTGATCGTGCGCCTCCACTCCGAGGCGCGAGCACGCGAGATCAAGCACTACATCCAGTACGACCCGCAGCCTCCGGTCTGAGCGCTACGAAACGGCCCCGGCCGCACGCCTCGCCAGCTCGCGCTCCCGAGTTGGCCGGGTCAGGATGAACCAGATCCCGTAGCCACCGAGCGCCACCAGGCCGATTCGAATCCAGACGTTGCCCACGACGAAGCCCGCCGAGATCGTCACCGCAACCACGATGCTGGTGACGGCGATCGTCTTCACTCGTCGCGGGATGCCGAGTCCGGACTTGTAGTCACTCAGCTCCTCGCCGAAGAACCTGTTCGTCAGCATCCAGCGGTGCATCCGCTGACTCGACATCGAGAAGAGCCACAACGCGACCAGCAGGTTGACGGTCCCCGGCAGTCCGGGAACGAACCAGCCGGCGATCCCGAGTGCGAGAAAGGCGAACCCGAGGAGGCCGTACACACCGCGTACGACGCGCGACCGGGCCAGTTGCGACGTCGCCATGCCGGTGCGGTCGATGCTTTTCGAATCAATCACGCGCAAGAGGATATCCCAGCCTGCGTCCGACAACTCGTCGGGTTTGCACGAGAGATCGGTATGCTCGGCGGGCCGGTGATGTGCGGCGGATCGGACCCCAGGCGCCGGGTGGCGCCGGCTCAGCGAAAGGGACAGCAGCGTGCCCGAGAACGGAATCACCGTGACGGGGCACGGGGAGGTCTCCGGACCTCCGGATGTGGTCACGGTCGGAATCGGTGTATCCGTGCGTCGGGAAACCGCAGCAGAGGCGATCCGCGCGGCGGCGTCCCGGGCAGAGGCGCTCATCGCCGCCCTCTCGCTGCACCGCATCGACCGAGCCGACCTGCGTACGTCGCACTACGCGGTTGCCCCCGAATACGACCATCGCGGCGAGCGGCCCCGGCGGACCGGCTATCGGGTCGAGAACACACTCGCCGTGCGGATCGAGGACGTCGACCGATCCGGCCTGATCCTCGACGCCGCCACCGCGGCGGTCGGCGACGACATTCGCATCGACCGGATCACCTTCTCCGCCGACGACAACGGCGAGCTTCTCTCCGCCGCTCGCACGTCGGCGTGGGAGGACGCGCTCGGCAAGGCGCGTCAACTCGCCGCGCTGTCGGGAGTGACCCTGGGGAAGCCGGTCTCGATCGTGGAGTCGCACGGGGGACCGGCACCACCGGGTCCCCGAGTCGCCCGGATGGAAGCGATGGTCGCGGCGACGCCGATCGAGGGGGGACAACAGTCCATCGCCGTCGATCTCGAGGTCACTTTCGCCATCGAACCATGACCGACCTGCTCCTTCCGCAGACCGACGGCGGAGTGCTCGCCCAGCTCGTCATCGTCACCGTCGCCGGGCCCGTGCTTCTCTGGCTGGTCCGGCACCGGCCGGAGGTGCGGGTGCTCGCCGCCGGAGCGTTGATCACCGCGTACGCCGCCATGGGCCTGCGCGCCCTCCACTGAGACCGGCACCCGCTCGCCGGCCGCAGTACGATCCTCCCGGCAACCGGGGGCTCGGTGTTGGATCAGCGCAACCCGTACAGATTCGTCTCTGGCATATTCGCCGCAGCATGGGTGATCGCTGCATGGTTCCGACCCGAGGCGGACTTCGTGTTCTTTCCCGTGCTCGTCGCCGCATCGTTCCCCGTGACCTATCGGCTCATGATGGGTCCGCTCCCGGCGCCGCTCGCCGCCGGCACCGCCGCCGCAGGCGTCGCCAACGCCATCGTTGCCACACTCGTGATGATGGTGGCCGGAATCCTCGCCGACGCCAGGCTCTTCCCCGCGCTCGGGCGCATCGGCCAAGCCACCGCGCTCGCCGTCGCCGGCGGCCTGATCGGGAACGTCCTCAGCCGCCGGTGAAGCGCGTCTCCCGTGCGGAGCCCGGAACCGCTCCCGTCACTGATCGACGGCGGGCGTCGTCAGGGGGGCGATGCACTCCGGCAGGTTGTTGGCCACCTTGTTCACCAAGGTCGACACGGGGTGGTGGGTCAGCGCATCCTCGGGTGCAACCGTCAGCAGCCGTTGCAGCGCATCGGGGTCGTCCGCCTCCTCGTCGAGCCACGCCGCCCAGGCCGACGCAGGCAGTACCACCGGCATCCGATCGTGCAGGGCTGCGACCTTCTCGTTGGGCGCACCAGTGAGGATCGTGCACGTCCGGACCCGCTCCTCCGTCTCGGGGTCCTTCCAGCTCGCCCACAACCCGGCGAAGGCGATCGGGCGCCGATCGGGGGCATAGATGAAATGGGGCAGCTTGCCCTTGGGGCGCACCTGCCACTCGTAGAAGCCGTCGGCGGGGATCAAACAGCGCCGTCCCTTGAACGAGTCTCGGAACGCCGGTTTCGTTGCCACCGTCTCGGACCGAGCGTTGATGTTGCGGGCCGCGATCTTGCGATCTTTCGCCCACCAGGGGATGAGGCCCCACCGAAACGTCCCCAAGAGCCGCTCACCGTCGTGCTCGGCCACCGCGTACACCGAGTCGGTGGGTGCGACGTTGTACGACGGCGGCCGCGCCTCCGTCACGATGCGGTCGACGTAGAACACCTCGGCGTAGGTCTCCGGCTCTGACGTCTGGACGAAGCGGCCGCACATGACACCATTGTCCCACCGCCCGGTAGCCGCCGCACGATGACGGACCGGCTCGGGCACCCGGCTCGACCCGGACGCGTCACGACAGCTCCGTGATGCCGGTACCGTCTCTGCCTATGGACATGCCCGCGATCGCGCTCGAATCGGTCGACCGCAGCTTCGGTGAAGTCGCGGCCATCCGCGACCTCACCCTGTCCGTACCCGCGGGGTCGATCACCGTGCTGCTCGGCCCCAACGGGGCCGGGAAGACGACCACGGTGCGGCTCATCACGGGAGCGCTACGCGCCGATGCGGGCCGGGTCTCGGTCCACGGCTTGGATCCGGCCGAGCGCGGCGAGGAGATCCGGCAGCGGTGCGGCGTGGTGCCGCCGAAGCCGGCGATGTACGAGCGGCTGACCGGGCGCCAGAACTTGTCGTATGCGGCTGAGCTCTACGGCGTCGACCACGAGCGGATCGAGCCGGCGGCGGCCCGGTTCGGCATCGCCGGCTCCCTCGATCTCGACGTCGGCGGCTACTCCACCGGCATGCGCACCCGGCTTGCGCTCGCCCGCGCGTTCCTCCACGACCCCGACATCCTCTTGCTCGATGAGCCGACCGCCGGGCTCGATCCCGAATCGGCCCGCGACGTGCTCGCACTGATCACCGACCTCGCCGGTGCGGGGCGCACCATCGTCATGTGCACCCACCTCCTCCACGAAGCCGAGGGCATCGCCGATCAAATTGCACTGATGGTGCGCGGAACGGCACGCGTCGTCGGGCATCCCCGCGAGCTGGCCGCAGAGTATTTCGTTCGGCCGATCGTGGTCATCGATGCCGAGGACCGCGGCATGTTGCGGGGCGTCGAGCACCATCGCGGGGTCCGCTCCAGCCGGTGGAACGGCGGACTCGAGGTGGAACTGGACTCCGCGGACGTGCTCCCCGACCTTGTTGCTTCGCTCGTCGGCGACGGGGCGAGGCTCACCCGGGTGGAGCCGCGGTTCGGCAGCCTGGCCGACCTCTACTTCGAGATGCAGCGGATCCACGGGGGCTCCGAATGAACTGGAAACGCGTGCGCACCATCGCAGCGACCGACCTCCGCCAGCTATTTCGGAGCCGCGACTACTGGGGTCCGCTCCTGGTGCTGGCGTCCCTGTTCTTCGTCGTGATCCCCGGTATCGCGCTGCTCACGGTGACAGGACTTCGAGACGACAACCTGTTGACACAGATCAACGACGTACTCGAAACCCTGCCCGGAGGGATCCAGGACGCCGTCCCCGGCGACAGTCCCGCAGCGCGGGCGAGCTACGTGCTGGCCGTCTACCTCCTGGCTCCGATCGCCGTCGTCGTCCCGCTGACGGTGTCCTCAGCGGTCGGGGCGCACGCCATCGTCGGTGAACGGGAACGGGGCACCGGCGAGTTCCTCGCCCACGCCCCCGCAACGATCCACGAGATCTACCTGGGCAAGCTCATCGCCGCCCTGGCGCCCGGCTACGGCGCGACGCTCGCCGGCTTCTCGGTCTACTCGCTCGTCGTGAACGCCCTGGCCGGGCCTGCACTCGGCGGATGGTTCTTCCCCACCGCCGGCTGGTGGCTGCTGATCATCTGGGTGTTGCCGCCGTTCCTCGCCGTCGCCCTGTCGATCATCGTGTGGGTCTCGGGGCGCATGCGCAGCACGGCCGCCTCCCAGCAGGCGGCGAGCCTCGTGTCGCTGCCGGTGATCCTGCTCGCCTACGGCGTTTCCGGCGGCGTCGTCGTGGACCCGACCCGCATCGCGATCGTCATCGGCGCCGTCGCGTGGGCAATCGCGGGCACGGCCCTCGTTCTGGGCGCCCGCGCCTTCGACCGCGAGCGCTTGCTCGGATTCGGCGGCTAGCTCGACGAGGGCTGCCGCACTTGGGCAGCCCGTGAGGGCAGACCCAGGTCCGTCCCTACCCTCTTGGTCATGGATCGGCGGCGCGACTTCTTCGTTGCTGCGGCGGCGACGGCCGTCGTGCTCGGGGTGGCCGCGCTCGTCGGGATGGGCGGTTGGCCGGGGAAGCCGTCGGGATGCCTCTCCGCGGGTGACTGCTCCTGCGAGGCATTCACCGGTGGTCTGATCGAACAGCCCGTCAACACGGCGACCGGCATCGGCTTCATCGCCGTCGGGCTGTGGGTGCTGTGGAGCGCATCGCGGCCGGCGGCGCAGGGCCGGATCGTCCGTGAACCTGCGCTGGCCCGGTTGTACGGCGCCGTGGCGATTCTCCTCGGGATCGGGTCGGTCCTCTTCCACGCCGCGATGACCGAATGGGGCGGCTGGACCGACCTGGTTGCGATGCACGCCTTCCTCACGCTGTTCCTGCTGTACGAGGCTGCGACCCTGTGGCGCCGCAGCACACGGTGGCTGCTGCGCACCTACGCCGCGGTGAACCTCGGACTGGCGGTCGTGCTGTGGATCATGGACAAGGGCAACGGCAAGTTCGTGTTCGGCACGCTGCTGGTGATCACCGTCGTGCTCAATCGTGCCGTCCTCCGACCGGGCCATCTCGTCAGGCGAGATGCGCGATGGTTCTGGGCCGGCGTCGGCATCTACCTCGGCGGCAACGTCATATGGCTGCTGAGCAGATCGGGCGGACCGTTGTGCCGGCCCGGCAGCCTCCTCCAAGGGCACGGACTGTGGCACCTCGCCGCCGCACTCGCCGTCGGCTGCTTCTTCCTCTATCTGACCACCGAGGAGATCGGCGTCCCGAAAGGCAGCGAGGTCAGGTCCTAGCTGTCCTAGCTCGCGGGCGGCGACGCCGGGGCACGCGCTCGGTCGACCGCGGTTCCCAGCGGAACAGGCGCAGCGCCAGGAGCGTGGCGCCCACGGCCCAGAGCAGCATCACGCCGATGTGGTCCCACTGGAAGTGGTCGGTCCAGCCGCTCTTCTGCGCCACGACGCCCGGGT
>JBFFFX010000115.1:0-7829 GCA_041557775.1 Acidimicrobiia bacterium
CGTGGGGACCATCCCCGGCGGTCGTGATCGCAGTTGCGTAGCCTTGGGGCAGCGTCGATCCTGCGCCACAGACAGCGACGGACGAACACGAAGCCCAGGCCGACGACCGGTACAGCGGGTGCCGGGTAGGAGCCCGAACTCGGGGGGAAGTCGAGTTGGAATCCACCGAACATCGCGAAACCAAAACGCGACCCCTGCCGGGGGGTCTGGTCACGTTCGTGATGACCGACATCGAAGGCTCGACCCGTCTGTTTCGCACGCTGGGTGACACCTACGTGGCGTTGCTGGGCAGGCACTTCTCTCTGCTGCGCAACGCCTTCGGCGGCCACGGTGGCGTCGAAGTCGGTACGGAAGGCGATGCGATTCTGGCTGCGTTCCCCGACGCCGCCGAAGCGGTCGCGGCCTGTCTCGACGCCCAGCTTGCGATGGTCCGACACGACTGGCCCCCCGGCGGCGAGCTGCGCGTTCGGATCGGGGTGCACACCGGCGAGGCCCAGCCGGTGGACGGCAACTACGTGGCCATTGCCGTCCATCAGGTCGCGCGGATCAGCTCCGGGGCCCACGGGGGCCAGGTCCTCGTCTCCGCGGAGACGGTGAACGAGCTGACCGGCCGGCTCCCCGCCGCGGCAACCGTGCGCGGGCTGGGGTCGTTCCAGCTGCGCGGCTTCTCGACACCGGCCCGGCTGTTCCAGCTCGAACATCCGGACCTGGAGTCCGACTTCCCACCGCTGCGGGCCATCGGTGTGGTCACCCACAATCTCCCGTTCCTCCGCACGAGCTTCATCGGACGCGACGAGGATCGCTCCGGTCTGGCCCGGGTGCTTCCCACTGCCGGCGTGGTGACCGTGGTCGGTCCCGGCGGAGTGGGGAAGACGCGTCTCGCCGTCCAGGTCGGCTTGGACGTCATGGACGGATTCGCCGACGGGGCCCGCATCGCCGACCTCGAGGCGGTGAGGGATCAAGCGTCGCTGGCGCGTGCGGTGGCGAGCGCCGTGGGCGTCGCCGAGGAGCCCGGCCGCGAGACGCTCGAGGTGCTCGTCGCGGCGCTCTCCCCCAAAGCGATGCTGTTGATCCTCGACAACTGTGAGCACTTGGTCGACGCCGTGGCTGTCCTCGTCGAGCGCTTGTCGCGGCACTGTCCGCAGCTCGTGGTCCTGTCGACGAGCCGCGAGCCGCTCGACGCGGAGGGCGAGGTCATCTGGCGGCTCGGTCCGCTTTCCACCGCAACGGGCCACGCCGAGATGAGCGCCGGGGAAGCCGCGAGATCCGACGCCGTCAAGCTCTTCGCCGATCGCGCCTCGCTCGTCCGCCCGGACTTCGACATCACCGACGACAACGCCGCCGAGGTCGCCGAGGTGGTGCTCCACCTGGGCGGCATTCCGCTCGCCATCGAGCTGGCCGCGGCCGCGTTGGAAGACCGTTCGCTGACCAGCGTGCTGCGAGGTCTGTCGGACCGCTTCTCCCTGCTCACCCGCGGACGGCGCACCGCACCCGGCAGACATCAGACGCTGCGTGCCGCGATCGAATGGAGCCTCGACCTGCTGTCGGCCGACGAACGACGCCTCTTCGACCGGCTGGCGATCTTCTCCGGCATGTTCAGCACGGATGCGGCCGCCGCCATCTGCGCCGATGACGGTGCGACCCACCACGACATCGCCGCCACGTTGCGGCGCCTGGCGCGGGCGTCGCTCCTCGTCTCCGACCCTGATCGGCCCGAACGGTGGTCGATGTCGGAGTCGATCCGAGAGCTCGCCGCGCTCGAGCTGGGGCAGCGCGAGGAGACCGAAGCGCTTGCGGCTCGCCACCGGGCGTGGTTCATGCAACGCGTCGAGGACGTCGAGCACGATCTCGGCCTGCGCGGCCGTGCCGAACTCATGCGGGAGCTCGCCGCCGACCACGACAACGTGCGGCGCGCCATCGAAAGTGCCGTGGCGACAGGCGACGCAGAGGTGGCCCTGCGTATCTGCGCCGCCATGGCGCCGTTCTGGACCTCGCATGGCGACTGGTCCGAAGCGAGCGAGCATCTCACCGCTGCGCTAGCGCTCGCCGGCGGCGGCGACGACGACGACGACGACGACGACCACCGTCACCGTGCCCGAGCACGGGTCGCACTCGGCAGCATCACTTTGCTCCGGGGCGAGCTCAACGAAGCCTCCGATCACTTCGCACCGGTCATCGCAGGCGCTTCACAGGCCGTTGACGATGTCACGGCCGCCAAAGCACGTGCCGGAGCCGGGTACGTAGCGTTCCGCCACTCGGATCTCGCAGCGGCTCGATCCCACTGGGAAGAGGCGCTGTCGCTTGCAGAGCAAAGCGGGGACGAGCGGCTGATCTCGAGCGTGTTGCGGAGTCTGGCCATCGCCGCCGGCAGCCGCGGCGAGCAGGCCGAAGCCGGCCGCCTCCTCGACAGGGCAATTGCCTCGGCGGAGCGGGCCGAAGACGACCAGCAACTGCGGCTCCTTCTCGGTTCGTCGGCCGAGATGAACATCTGGCTGGGACGGTACGCAACTGCCGCAGACACCTACGGGCGGGCGCTCGACCTGGCCACCGACATCGGCGACATCTCGGCCCGGCCTCTGCTTCTCGCCGAGTTGGGGTGGGTTGCGCTGTTGCGCGGCGACGCCGACACCGCGCTCCGGCTCGCAACAGAGGCCTCCGAGCTGGCGGAGGACCTGGGCAACCCGAGAGTCGCGGCGCACGCTCTGCGGCTGAAAGGCGAGGCCCTGGCCCGGACGGGCGACATCCCCCAGGCCGAGGAGATGCTCGAGAGAGCCCTGGCGGTGGCCGAGCGGTTGGGAGCGCCTGCGGAGGTGGCGGGTGTCCGGTGCTCGCAGGCGTGCCTGGCGCTGGACGCCTTGCACCTTGCCGACGCACGATTGCTCGCCGAGGAGGCGAACGCCCGGTCGGCGATCGGGCACAGCATGCGCCACCGCACCCCTGAGTGGGTACTGGGCACGGTGGCCTTGCTCGAGGGCGACCTGGAGCACGCGCAGGAGTTGTTCGAGGCGAGCCTTCGTACTGCAACGGCAGGAGACGTTCCCCGCCATGCTGCCTCTGGCCGGTGGGGCCTCGCTCGTGTCGCCGCCGCCGGCGGACAAGACCAAGCGGCGGAGCTTCATCTTCGCGCCGCCGAGACTCGGCACGAGATCGACGATCGCCTCGGTCTTGCCGAATCCCTGGTTGCGCTGGCCGAGGTCGGTGCGGCGCGTGACCCGGTCGCCGCCGCGCGACTCCTCGGTGCGGCGACGACGCTGCGGACCAAGGCCGGGGCGTCCGCAACGAAGCGCGACGAACAGGATCTCGAGAACGCACGTGCCGCCATCGCGGCACACCTCGAACCCGCCGCGCTTGCAGAGAACCGGGACGCGGGTGCGAAGATGACAGAGTCGGCGGTCCTTGCCGCCGCGGCGAGTCTCGTTGCCGAGAGGGACAACGCAGACGAGTAGACAGCGAGGCCGGGCACGCGGTGCGCCGGTTGACATCGAAGGAGGCGCAGATGGGTTGGCTCGACGGTGACGTGGCGATGATCACGGGTGCGGGATCGGGGCTCGGCAAGGCGCTCGTTCAGCGGTTCGTCGACGAGGGCGCCAGGGTGATCGCGGTCGATCGCGACGCGGATCGGTTGGCGGCCGTCGAGGAGACGCACGGCGAAGCCGTCATGGGCGTCGTCGGCGATGTGACGAGCACGAGCGACAACGACCGGTTCGTGGCCGACGGCCTCGAGCGCTTCGGCCGGCTCGACACGTTTGTGGGCAACGCGGGCATCTTCGACTACGGCGCGACGCTTGCCGATACGCCGATGGAACGACTCGCCGTCGGATTCGACGAGCTGTTCGCAGTGAACGTGAAGGGGTATCTGCTCGGTGTGAAGGCGGCACTCCCGGCGCTCATGGACACGTCGGGTTCGGTCGTGTTGACGGCCTCCATGGCCTCCTGGCACGCCGGCGTGGGTGGACCCATCTACACGGCCTCGAAGCACGCCGTCGTCGGGCTGGTCCGGCAACTGGCCTACGAGCTGGCGCCGAAGGTGCGCGTGAACGGAGTCGCCCCCGGCTTCATGGCCACCGACATCCGCGGACCCGAGGCGCTCGGGCTCGAGAACCAGACCCCGGCGTCGCTGCCGGGCCTCGACGAGCTCGCCGCCGCACTCACCCCGCTCGGCTTCCTCCCGGAACCGGCGGACTACACGGGCCACTTCGTACAGCTCGCCTCGAGAGCCGAGGCCGCGGCCACCACGGGCGCAGTGATCGAGTGCGACGCCGGCCTCCGCGTGCGCGGCATCGGCCTCCCCGGCCCCGGCTGATCGTTCCGGCAGCTCATGTCGAGGATGGCTTCCGGCGCGGCAGGTGGCACAATGCGCACGGCCGCCGCTCGCCGGTGGAGCTGCTTCGTGCATCGCTGAACGAACCGTGTGGAGCTTCGTTGGTGGAGCCGCGCAGTCGGACGACATCACGATGGCGGCAGTCAAGCGGACCATCTGAGTGCTGGAGTGCAGGCTCGGGGCCCCGGCCCGCCGCTCTCTGGCGTCCTTGACTTGATTCAGTGCGTGGTAGCCGTGAAGAAGAACATGAGAACGACGCACGTTGCTGGCTAGGGACCGCCCTCACTCGGGCGGTCCCTAGATGGCCTGCGAGCATGTGCACATGGCACAGGCCCACCCAGCGGTTGCCTGCTAGATCGCAACTGTCAAGCGGATCAAGCTTGGTGCCCTAGTTGTTGGAGTTCGAGTCAGCGGTCTTGTTCGCCGTCGTCAGCGATTCCGGAGTCGCGCCGCCCCCATCAAATGGGACAAAGAGAACGGTGAGCGATCGGTCGTAGATGAACGTCGTGTCGACAGTCGGTGCGCCGGATTGTGCAAGTGCCACGCTCACGTCGTACGTCCCTGGATCGACCGTGATCACCCGCTGTAGCGACTCGGTCGTGTCGTTGGCGCCGTCAAAGTCGATCTCGAAGAGATCTTCGAAGTCGCCAAGCAGCACCCCATCAAGGCGGGGTTGCAAGGAGTACAGCTGGATTCCGGTTCCACCACCGCTGTTGTCTCTGCCAAGGTTCGTCGTGTACAGGATCACGAGCTGACCGCGCGCGGGAACTTCGATGGTGACCGTGTCTTCAATCTCGGTTCCGTCCCAGTCGTCGACATTGGCGAAGTTCGATTGGGCAGCCACCCGGACGATTTCGTTCGCGTGCGAACCGTCGACCGTGTCGGCGTTCGCTGCCTCCGCAGCGTGGTCGGCGTGGTCGGCTGCATCGACGATGCCGTCCTCTGCCCCCAAGTACTGGGCGAATCGCCGCATGAACGCCGCCATCTGCTGGCGGGTGACATTGGCGCCCGGACAGAACATGTCATTGGTAGGCGGGTTGCATCCCTTGGTCACTCCTGCGTCCGCCAACCATGCAATATCGTCATGGAAGACATTGCCATCGACGACATCTGTGAACTGGTGACTGGCAATCACCGCAGCCGGAGTGGCGAACACGGCGATCGCAGCCACAATTAGCACCACGCGCCATTTGAGCGTCTTAGGCACGAGCTCCATTCCCTTCTGCTCCGCAGCCGCATCCACACGGCCGCCCTACACATGAGGCTACGCGACCTGTATGCGCGCTGCCGACCGATGCAGCAGCCGGGCGGCTGCACGGGCGCTCTAAACCCTCTACGACACTCTTGAGAGCTGCAACCAGATGCGGTGGATGAGGGAGCCCGGAGATGAGGGCGGCGTTGGAACACACCCGGTCCTTGTCGGTGCCGACGGTCAAGGGTGGTGTCGAGTTGGCGGATGCCCGTCTTCGGGGCGGCCTCTACCTGCGGAACGTGACCTAGGTCGCCGCGGTACTCGGATCAGCGGCGGAGGTGGTGCCGGTGATGATGACACGCGGTGAACTGCCTACGTACAGGTGGGGCAAGAACTTCCGCTTCTTACCGGACGAAGTCCTCGACTGGTTGCGGGAGCACCGGGTCGAGTAGTCCGGGGCGGTTCAACCTTCCCGGGGTGCTCGAGGTCTACGGCGACCTTCCCGTCGTCGTCGGGCATGGTCGCTGCAACCGGTCCGGCTGCCCCCCTACCATTGCAGCAGGCGTCGGCGGGAGGGATCGACATTGAAGAAGGGATTGATGGCCGTGCTTGCGGCGGCGACCGCTCTGTCATTGAGTTCCTGCACCGAGCTCGCCGAGGAACTCGGTCTTGACGAACAGGACGTACGGGATCTCCAAGACGCCCAGGATGCGCTCACCGATGCCGCTGAACAGGCAGCACGGGAGCGCCAGGCGAGTGATGGCCGGAGCGACAGCGAGATTGCCTTCGACGAGTGGAACGACCTGGATGGCGGCTTCACCTACGTCGGGCCGGCCGATACCTCATACCCAACGAGGCCACCGATTCCTCTGGAGTACGGCGGCGTGCAGACCGAGGGTTGGCAGGCCCGGGGACAGCCGGAGGCCGCCGGGGATGAGGGGTTCATCCAAAGCGAAACCTGGGAATTCGACGATCCACTGGCCTACGAGGCTCTCGAGTCGACCCTCACCGCCGAGTACGGACCGCCGGACAACACATCTTCGGATCCCCAAAGCGCTAATTGGGGAACGGGCAGTGACGATGCCACCTACGTGAGGATCACCAGGGAGGGAGGCAGCGTGACCCTCACCTACTTCGCATCGGCACCCGCGTCCGGTGGGTAGAGACCAGGAAGAGCTGCGAACCGCCGGTGAGTGGCTTACGAGTCATCGCCGATCGGCTCGGCCACACCTCCGTACGCACCGTTCTCGACGTCTGCGGACATCGCTTCGACGGAACGGACGAAGCAACCACCAACCGGCTCGACAACGCCTTCCGCAAGGCTGATGTTGTCAAGATGTCGACAGAAGCGCCCGGAGAGGTCGCGACCCTCAGAGCGAACTAGCCGGAAACCGTTGCGCCCCAACGGTTTTGAGCGGTGGGCGTTGACGGGCTCGAACCGCCGACCTCTTCCTTGTAGGGGAAGATCAGGGGGTCCCAAGGATCAAGCGATTCCGGTGGAAACCTTTGAGCCGCAGGGGTTTCCGCCTTTCATCGCCTTTCGTCATTTCGCGTCGTTTTCGGTCCTCATGTGGTCGCGATGTGGTCGCGACGATGTACTGGCTTGCTCGACTCCCCCAAAGTCGGACAAACATCAACGGCCCAACCAGAGGTGGCAAGATCTTGCGCGCCGTTGCGAAAGAGGGACTGTCGGATCTGCGGTGTAACTGCCGTTGGCACGGTTACCGGTTGGTGGGGAGGATGCGGCCTTCGAAGGTGATGGCGAAGGCGTTGAGGGCAGCCTTCCATCGGTTCATCCAGCGTTTCCTTCCTTGCCGGTGGGGTCGAGACTACGCACCACCAGGTAGAGGGCCTACAAGTGTGACAGCCCGCTAGATGTCGTCGATGATGTGGCGTCGCTTGGTGGCGTATTCGTCGTCGGTGATGAGCCCTTGGTCACGGAGATCGTCGAGCCGGGCCAGTATGTCCTTCGAGGTGACAGCGGTGTCCACGGTCCAGTGGGTCCTGGTCGGCGTCCAGTCCATCGCCTCGACGTTGGCAGGCTGTGAATACCTGAAGCCGAGCGGTGCGGCGACTGCGCCAACAAGGGCAGCGACAGCCCCGACAATCACAAGGGGGAGCCCAGGACCGATGGAGGGGGAAAAGAGGCTCCCGGACGACTGTCTGATGAGGTCGTTGATGTTGATCAGGTCGTAGATGGCGATGCCGCCGGCGCTGATCGCGGCGAGTCCGCCGATGACCTTGGCGACGATTGAGATTTCGCCTCGCGAGAGGAGCGAGACGCCCACGATCAGGATCACGATCGCGGTGCCTAGC
>JBFFFX010000116.1:0-7804 GCA_041557775.1 Acidimicrobiia bacterium
AGGCGAAGGCGTAGTTCTGCAGCGTCGCCGTTGCCGTGTTGGTGCTCGCAGACCCGTCAGGCAGCGCAGCTTCGTATGTGCACCCGACGAAGCCGCCGGCGGGCACCGTCGTGAACGGGCAATCCACTGTCGCGGCGATGTCGGGCGACACGAGGTCGGTGATCGACGTCAGCTCGGCGGCCCGATGCGGATTCGGGTTGAAGATCGAGATTTCGCCTTCGACGGCGTGGTCGTCATCGGTGAAGACGGCATCCACCAGCACCGAGTAGCTGACGAGATGCACTTGCCCCGGTGAAAGCACGAGTTCCGACTCGTCGGCCCACTTGTCGATGGTCCAGTCCCAGTACCGGTTGTAGCTGGTCTCGGCCGTCTTGGCGACGTCGAGCTCGTAGCACGTGACCGTCACCGATGCATCGTCCGACTGGCCGGTCTCGTCGATCGTCGCCGTGTTGTCGTGCGGTCCGGCGTCGCCGTCGCAGGCGAACGTCCGCTCGTACGTCACGGACCCTGTGTCGGAGAACGCCCACGATCCGCCGTTGGTGTCGGTCACGTTGATCGTGTCGTTCACCTCGGTGGTCGGTGCGCCGAAGATCACGTCGGCGTCGGCCTCGCCGCCGCCGACCATGCCCGACGTCACCACGGTCGCCGTGTTGGTTCGCGTCGATCCATCGGGCAGACCCGTCGCATACGTGCACGTCAGTGTGCCGCCAACAACCAGCGTCGTCGGCAGTGCCACTCCGCAATCGACGGCGACTGCGCCGAAGCTCGAGATCGCGTCGGTCACGGTGTCGATCGTCGCATCGAACGGCGTGTTGTTTTCGATCGTGATCGTGCCGCCGACGGCCCAGTCGCTGTCGGTGTAGCCCGTCTTCACGACGGCGACCTCGTACAGCGACGTGCCGGTGTCACCCGTGAACAGGTGCCACTCTTCGGGCACGACCGTCTTCGAGATGTCCCACTCGTACGTCCGGGTGAACGTCGTGTGGGCGTCCTTGGCGACGTCGACCTCGTAGTCGTAGCAGAACTCGATGTGCGAGATCGCATACGGCATGTCTGTGTTCGGGTTGATCGGGGAGTGGAGCCCGGTGTCGCCGAACGACTCCTCCGGCGGGTCATACTCGTACACGTTGGCGTTGGGGCCGCCCTTGACGATCACTGCGTCGATGCCGAGGGTCGATGTCCAGTCGAAGTAGGTGCCGTCGCTGGTGATCGTTGCGGTGTTGATCCCATCGGGGAAGTCGTAGACCCCCGAGGGCGGTGGCTCCGGCTGCGGCTTGAAGCCGAAGTCGTAGCCGAGATCGGTGCACGACGGGTTCCCTTCGACGAATACCGGTTCGACGCCGGCGGTGTTCTCCCCGTTCTCGACGGCGCCCGCGCCCACGCCGGTGACTCCGGCGAACATCAGGAGCAGGGCACAGACGAAGACGAAGGAGCGTTTTCCTCTCTTCATCATGCTTCACCTCTCAGGAAGCGTTGGTTCGGGGGGAGCAAGAAGACGCAGCATCACCTCCTCTGCGGGTGGGGGCGCCCAGCAACGGGCGCGCTGCCGCCAAGAGGGGGGGGTCGATTCGTTGATGTTGCCCAGCCTGCCCGCACGCCCGTCACCCCCGGCAATCCACCTTCAGGCTGTGTCGGCGACGCCCTCAAACGACCGTGAGCGTCGACCAACTTCACATTGTCTGCCCGGCCTGGCGCGGAGGTCAAGGTGGTGAGGGTCCCGATCTGAGGACCGATCGGGACCCTCGACTTCGGGCGTGACGCTCAACCCGCCTGGCGCAGGTCGCGGCGCCGGAACAGCAGCACGGACAACGCGACGAGGCCGGCGGTCAACCCGGCCAGCACGGCGCCGTGTCCCCAATGCATGCCATTCGCCAGCGGGTCGCTGTTGAGGTAGTAGGCAAAGGGCGAAATCCGGTCGTAGCCACTGAGTCCTTCGTTGATGGTCGCCAGGGCGTTCAGCACGTGGAAGGCCAGCGCGGCGCCGATGGATACGAAGATCGCCACCCGCACCCGTCCCGTAGCCGCGCTGACGGCCAGGGCGAGCGCACCGAAGACCAGCCCGACCAGCGTGACCAACAGGCACGTCGCGGCGATGTTGCCGACACTCATGCCGAGGTTGCCGAGCAATGAGCCGGCGACGACCCCGGCGAAGGTGGCGAACCCGACGACCAGGGCGTACATGATCATCGCGGCGGCCTTCTCGAGCACGACGCGCGTGCGCGAGATCGGGTTGGCCAGCAGCAGACCCATCGTGCGGCGCTCCTCCTCGCCGGCCAGGGCGCGGGCGCCGATCGCAACCGTGACGACCATGACCGCGATCGGCGCCATCAGCCCGAACGTCTCCACCTGATACCAGCCCTCCGCCGTCGACACGTCGCCGCCGCCGAACAGCGCCAGCAGGACTTCGGGGAACTCGTCGGTGAACGTGGCCAGCGCCTCGTCGAGCAGGTTGTACATCGGTCCGATGACCACGCCCATGAGGCCGAACATCACGACGGCGGTGACGAACAGCAGGCCCTGGTGATCGGATGCGGTCTTGATCCAGACTCGGGAGACTCGGGTCGAGCCGGCCAGGCGTTCGGCGAGCGCGTGGGTCCGTTCGTTGGCGCGCAGGCGATCGATGAGCGTGACGCCGACGGTCTGGCTGCGCAGGTCGCGGCGATTCACGCCGACGACCGCCGCGGTCGCGAAGAGCGCACAGCCGGCGAGGAGCACGGCGAGATGGCCCCAGTCGACGCCGTTCACGACGGGATCGCTGCCGATGAAGTAGTACCAGGGGAACGCTTTGGCGGCGCTTTCCCATCCCTCCACGAGCGGGAACAGGCCGACGGCGAAGAAGGAGATCACCATGACGGCGACCGTGGCGCCGGAGGCGAGGCTCCGCTTGCCCGTCCAGGCGCCGATGGCCAGCGCCAGGAACCCGTAGAACAGTGCGTTGACGAAGAGGTGGAAGACGAAGGCGCCTACCTGCATGCCCGTCACGCTCACGTTCAAGACGGCGGGGGACACGATGCCGGCGCCCCACAGCAGCAGGGATCCGGCGCCCATCACGAGCACCATCGCCCCCGCCTTCGAGACGAGCACGTAGGTCCTGCTCTTCGGATTGCCGAGGAGCAGACCGATGGTGCCGTCCTTCTCCTCGCCCGCGATCGACGCCGCACCCATCGATAGGGCGAGGGCACACAGCGTGAGCGCCCCGTAGGAGCTGTAGATCGCCCCGTAGGCGAGGCTGGCCACGTCGGCGTCGGGGGGAATGTTCATCAGCGACCGGAACGCCTCGGGCATGCTCGTGTAGACCGAGAGGTCGATCTCCCGGTAGGCCGACATGCCGAACAGGAGCAGCAGGCCGAGGGTGCCGGTGCCGATCGCCATGCCCTTCCAGCGGTCGCGGGCCGTCTTGGTGAGGACGTTGGCGAGCATCAGACCTCCACCTCCTCGTCCCGGTAGTAGGTGAGGAAGATCTCCTCGAGGTCGGCCTCCTGGGTCGAGATGTCGACGACGTCGTAGCGATCGGCGACGGTCTTGAGCAGCAACTCCATCTTGCCGTCGAAGGACAGCAGCGCGTGGTGGTTCTCGATCGTGATCTCCCGGACGCCGGGGACGGTCGCGAAGACCGCTTCCTCCACCGGGGAACCGAACTCCAGCTCGACCTGGCGCATCGCCTTCGAGCGAAGGCTGGCGACCGATTCGAGGGCGATCAGACGGCCGTGGCGGATGATCCCGACCCGGTCGGCGACCCGCTGGACCTCCGACAGCGTGTGGCTGGAGAGGAACACGGATCGGCCCTCGGCGGCGACCTCGCGCATCATGGCCTGGAACTCGCGCTGCATCAGGGGATCGAGGCCCGAGCTGGGCTCGTCCATGATCAGCACGTCCGGCCGGTTCATGAACGCCTGGATCACCGCGACCTTCTGCCGGTTGCCCGACGAGAGGTCGCCGACCTTCTTCGTCAGATCGGCTTCGAGCCGCTCGGCGAGGGTGTCGACGTACGACCAGTCGACCCCGCCGCGCAGGTTGGCGAAGTAGGTGAGGGTGTCGCGTCCGGTGAGGTTGGGGTACATCGCGAGATCGCCGGGCACGTATCCGATGTGGCGGCGGATCTCGACCGATCGCTCATGTGTGTCCATGCCGAGGATCGACGCCTTGCCGGCCGTCGGTCGGATCTCGTCGAGGATCGTCCGGATCGTCGTCGTCTTGCCCGCACCGTTGGGTCCCAGGAATCCGAACACTTCGCCCTTGAGGACGTCGAGGTCGAGGTCCACGAGGGCCTGCACGTCGCCGTAGTGCTTGGTCAGGCCCTCGGTGTGAATGGCGATCTGATCGGTCATGACGCTTCCTTGCTCGGGGGTACGGACGTGGGTTGGGGCGCGCCGGCGAGGGTGGCGAACGCCTCGCGTGCGTGTGCGGCGAAGTCCTCGGTGACGAGGCCGTCGCCGTAGATCTCGTAGACGGGAGCGGCGTACGCGGCGAGCGCCGGGTCGGCGCCGACGTCGGGATCGGTGAGGTCGACGCCCAGCAGCCGGCGAAGGTGGCGGTGGAGGACGAGGGCGCCGAGACTCCAGATGGTCAGCACCACGGCGCGGCCCCGGGGATCGGTCGCCGGCTGCAGCATCCCGGCTGCGACGCCTTGCTCCGTGTAGCGCTCGGCGTCGGCGACCAGCTCGTCGACGAGCTTGGCGACCGTGGGCGAGTCCTCGGTCAGCACTTGGGCCAGGTAGCCGATCGACGACCCCAGCTCAGTCTCGCGGAGCGCCGCGAGCAGGTCGAGGCTCGGTCCCGCCGCCATCGCCGCCTGCTTCCGGTTGCGGATGCTTGCTGCAATGTGCTTGTCGCAGGCCTCCCGCAGCCCGTCCATCGACCCGAAGTGGTGGATCACGAGCCCGGGGGAGACCCCGGCACCGGCGGCGATCTTCCGCACCGTCGCCCCAGCGACCCCGTCGGTGGCGAAGCAGGCGATGGCGGCGTCTCGTATGCGCGCCTTCGCCGTCCGATCGCCCGGCGTGCGCCGGGATTCGGGTCGCCGAGCCGTTGAACGCATGTTCAACACGCTAGACGCACGCTCGGCCCGAGATCAGGGTCCTTGGTACCTGCCCCCAAGAGCCATCGTCCTGCCCGCCTGCGGGCGGGATAGTCCCCCGTCTTGCGGGGGAAGGTACCGGTGCGGGAGTGCGGAGCACGGAGCAGCGGCAGGGTTTGGTGCGCTGGGTGGACGAGGTCCCGGCTCGAAGGTCACGCCCCGATCCGGCACGCGGGTCCGTCCTGCATGGTCGGCTCCGACACCTAGTCTGAGGACATGGCGAATCCACGTTCGGGGCGGAGTCCGATGCAGCTTCACATGACGGAGGAGGCGCTCGAGTACGCGAGGAGGAAGGGTGGTCGGATCGCGCTCGATCTGATTGCCCCGGTCGGGTGAGGCAAGACCGCTGAGGTGTCGGTCGACACCAACTCAGAGGGCAAGAAGCTGAGCCGGTACGAGCACCTTCGCGTGGCCGACGTCGAGCTGCTGGTGCCGCGACGGTTGTTGAGCTGGGCGGCGTCGCTCACGGTCGACGTGAAGCGGTCGGTGCTCGGCCGGCGATTCGTCGTGGAGGCCGGCCATGCCCACGGCCCCGGCTGAGCGCACGACTGAGCCCCGGTCGGGGCTCCGAACCGCACGGGATCGCGGGCCGCGCTTCGTCTGAGCCGGCTCGGCCGTCGAAACCTGCCATCACGTCTTCGAGTGTCGGGATGCGCAGCGCGGCGAAGGCGAACTGCGTTGCGATCAACCCCGTGCCTGCGAGCGCAGTTGCTCGCAACGTCCTCCACAGCACGCCCATATTGCACCAATGGGCGCGCCGCGGCTGCGCGGCCCCCCACCGCTCTCGCGAGACCGTTCGCTCGTCCGCCTCCGCAAACGCCTGCGGGTCGAAAGTCCCGATCTCGCTCGTCCGTATGGATGAGGCGGAGACATCGAACGAGCGAGGCGGAAACCGCCTTGGGCCGCCTGGTTGCTCATCGTCGAGGTGCGCATGATGGCAACGTGGGTGGGACCGGCGCAGCGCCCGGTCGGTGCCCGGCGGCTCAGTTGCGCCGGCGGGACGACCGACGTGATGGCCGGCACCTCGCCCAGCACTGGGATCCGTTGCCCAAGGAGGAATCGATCGTGAGTCGTTCAATGTCAGGCCAGGGGAAGCTCTTCGACGCGTTTCTGGTGCTGCTGGCGGTGCTGGCGGTGCTCGTCATCGTGGTTGCCATGGTGACCTACGAAGGCGGCGACGCGTCCGCCGCCGAGCCAGAGACCGAACTCGTGTCGACGTTGATCGACGTCGACCTGTCCGAGTTCGCCATTGCGGGCGAGCTCGTCGCGCCGACCGGCGAGGTCCAGCTCGCCGTCACCAACCACGGCGCGGTGTCGCACAACGTCGTCGTCGCCGATCTGAATCGCCGCACCGCCGATCTCGCCGGAGGTCAAGAGGCGATCCTCGATCTCGGCATGCTGGAGCCGGGGCGGTACGAGATGATCTGTGACATCGTCGGCCACGACTCGGCCGGAATGCGCACGGCGTTGCTCGTGACTGACGCGGAAGGCAATCTTCCGGCGGCCGCACTCGAGGACGCTCCCCCGGACTGGGAAGCCCTCGACCGCATCATGGAGGAGAGCATCCTCGAGTTCCCGGCGGAGACGGAGGGAATCGGCAACCAGCCGCTCGAACCGGTCATCCTCGATGATGGAACGAAGGAGTTCCGTCTCACGACGTCGATCATCTCGTGGGAGGTGGAGCCGGGCAAGTTCGTCGATGCCTGGGCATACAACGGCCAGGTTCCGGGTCCGGCCATCCGCCTGGACGTCGGCGACCGGGTGCGCGTCGTCGTGGACAACCGGCTTCCGATGGGTACCGACATCCACTGGCACGGCATCAAGACGCCGAACGATCAGGATGGGGTGGCTCCGCTCACGCAGCCGTTGATCCGCTCGGGCGAGACGTACACGTACGAGTTCACGGCGGATTCGCCGGCGACGGGCATGTACCACGCCCATCACCATGCCCAGATCCAGGTCCCCAACGGGCTGTTCGGCGTGCTGCAGATCGGCGAGCCGCCCATTCCCCACGGCCGCACGGTGAGCGGAGTCGCGATTCCCCACGACCTGGTCGTGGCGCACGAGATTCCCATGGTGCTCAACGACGCCGGCGTGATCGGCTTCTCGCTCAACGGGAAGAGCTTCCCTGCGACCCAGCCCTACGTCGTGCAGCAGGGTGATTGGATGCTGATCACCTACTACAACGAGGGGCTGCAACCGCATCCGATGCACGTCCACCAGTTCCCGCAATTGGTGTTCGCCAAGGACGGGATCCCGCTCGACAGTCCCTACATGGCCGACACGATCAACGTTGCACCCGGAGAGCGCTACTCGGTGCTCGTCCATGCGACCGATCCGGGCGCATGGGTCTGGCACTGCCACGTGCTCAACCACGTCGAGACCCACGAAGGCATGTTCGGGATGGTCACGGCGATCATCGTCGAAGGTGAAGGTGGTCACGGCGAGGAGGCCCACAGCGAGGGCGATCATGGCCAGGGCGAGGACGCTGCGGCCCACCTCGATCCGGAATTGGGTCGGATCATCGAGGTGGGTGTCACCGAGTTCGCCTTCGATCAGGCGCTGATCGACGTCGCCGAGGGGGAGACGGTGACGTTCCGGGTGACGCACACCGGGTTGTTGGAGCACGAGTTCCGGTTGACGACGCATCATGCGGTGGAGGAGCACATTGCCGGTGGCCACGCCGATCACGAACACGACGTGGACACTGCCGAGGAGCCGTTGGTG
>JBFFFX010000117.1:0-7796 GCA_041557775.1 Acidimicrobiia bacterium
AGAACGTCTGGGTCGGCTTCGGGCTGACGGTGTTCTCGCTGATCGCGCTCGGCATCATGACGAAGCTGCAGCTCGTCGCCGTGCCCTGGTGGAAGGCGGTCCGCGGCACCAGCGCCGAGCTGATGGGTTTCATCGGCGAGCAACTCGGTGGCACCGAGGACATCCGCGCCAACGGCGGTGAGCGGTACATGCTGCACCGCTTCACCGAGATCCTGCGCAGCTGGCTGCCCCAGCAGATCCGCGGCCGGATGGGCTTTGCGATGTTGTGGGGAACGAGCATCGGCGCCTACATCGTCGGCACGGTCCTGGTCTTCTGGCTCGGCTCGCTGTTCTTCGCGTCGGGAGCGCTGACGCTCGGCTCCGTCTACTTGATCTTCCACTACAGCGAGATGAGCCGGCATCCCATGGAACAGATCCGGTCCCAGATGGAGGACTTCCAGAAGGCGGGCGCCGGCATCTCCCGGGTCCAGGCGCTCTTCGATCGCACCTCCGCGCTGGCCGTGAACGGCGACCGGCACCTCCCCGGGGGCGCACTCCGTGTCACGTTCGACGACGTCGAGTTCTCGTACGAAGACGACGCCGGCGACGGGCGGGTGCTGCACGGCGTGTCGTTCGACCTCGCACCGGGCCGCGTGCTCGGCGTGCTCGGACGGTCCGGATCGGGCAAGACGACCCTGGCGCGACTGTTGACGAGGCTGTACGACCCGCAGGGCGGCCGCGTCCTGCTCGGCGGGGTCGACGCGGCCGACGTGCATCCGGAGGTGCTGCGCCACCGGGTCGGGATGGTCACCCAGGACGTCCAGCTGTTCCGCGCACCGGTGCGGGACAATCTCACGTTCTTCGACGGCAACGGCGCCGGCAACGGCGACGGTCGCCTGCTCGACGTGCTCCACCGCCTCGGCCTCGAGGAGTGGCTCGCCGGCCTCCCCGACGGTCTCGACACCGAACTGGAGGCGGGCGGCGGCGGTCTGTCCGCCGGGCAGGCGCAGCTCCTTGCCTTCACCCGCATCTTCTTGCGCGACCCGGGCCTGGTCATCCTGGACGAGGCCTCGTCCAGGCTCGACCCGGCGACGGAGCTGCTGATCGAGCGCGCCGTGGACCGCCTGCTCGCCGCGCGCACCGGCATCATCATCGCCCACCGGCTGGCGACGGTGAACCGCGCCGACGACATCCTGATCATGGAAGACGGTTGCATCGTGGAGTACGGAGCCCGCGTCGACCTGGCGGCCAGCCCTGATTCACACCTGTCGCGGCTCCTGGCGACCGGCATGGAGGAGGTGCTGACATGACGGCTCGCAGAACGTCCGTTCCGTCGTTGCGGCTGATGATTCGCCTCGTGCGCGTCGCTCCGTGGCGCTACGCCGCCAACGCCGTGCTGTGGACCTCGATCTGGCTGCTGCCGATCGTTGCGGCGCTCATCACCCGCGAGTTCTTCAATCGCCTCGAGACCGAGCCCGGGTTCAACCCGGCGACGCTGATCGTGATGATCATTGCGTACGGTCTGGCGCGCCTCGTGGTCATGGCGACGGCCATGTGGAACGACATCCACTTCGGCTTCCGGCTCGGGAGCCTGCTGCGCCGCAACATCCTCGAGCGCATCTACGAGCTGCCCGGCGCGCAGGCGGTTCACGAGTCTCCCGGCGAGATGATCACGCGCTTCCGCGAGGACGTCGAGCACGTCGAGGAGGCGATCTCGTGGACGGTGGACGTCATCGGCACGGCCGTGTTCAGCGTCGTCGCGGCCACGGTGATGCTCTCGATCGACGCCACGATGACCACGCTCGTGTTCGCCCCGCTGCTGGTCATCGTCATCGTCGCCGAGCGGCTCGGCGGCCGTATCCGCCGCTACCGGACCGAGGCCAGGGAGGCGACGGGCCGGATCACCGGCATGCTCGGCGAGACTTTCGGCTCGGTGCAGTCGATCAAGGTGGCCGGAGCCGAGCGGAGCACGATGGCGGAGTTCCGCCGGCTCAACGACGCCCGCCGCAAGATGATGGTGCGCGACCGGGTGTTGACGACCGCGCTCGAGTCGGTCTTCTGGAATCTCCTGAACATCGGGCTCGGGCTCATCCTCATCGTCGCCGCCGAGTCGATGAGCCGCGGCGAATTGGGCCTCGGCGACTTCGCCCTGTTCGTGTTCTTCCTCGACTGGGTCACGGACGCCGGGTTCTTCATCGGCCTGTTCGTGGCGCGGGTGCGGCAGGCGGGCGTCTCCTTCGATCGCATGGCGGAGCTGCTCGGCGGTGCGCCGCCGACCGAACTGGCGCGGCCACGCGAGCTCCACCTGACGGGCGACCACCCCCCGCCACGCCATCGCGCTCTCGCCGACAACGAGCGGTTCCGCCGGCTGGAGGTGTCCGGCTTGTCGTTCCGCTACCCCACGAGCGCCGCGGGCATCGAGGACATCGACCTCGTGGTGCCGGCCGGGAGATTCGTCGTGATCACCGGCCGCGTGGGTGCGGGCAAGACGACGTTGCTACGAGCACTCCTCGGACTGGTCGCCGCACATGACGGAGAGATCCGATGGAACGACCGGCTCGTCGAGGAACCGGACCGCTTCCTCGTTCCGCCGCGGTCTGCCTACGTGCCCCAGGTGCCCCGTCTCTTCTCGATGTCGTTGCGCGACAACTTGCTGCTCGGCATGGAGCAAGCCGATGCGGTCGTCCGCGAGGCGGTGCGTGCCGCGGCTCTCGAGCGCGATCTCGCCGACATGCCGGCGGGCCTCGACACGCTGGTAGGCCCGCTGGGAATGCGGCTCTCGGGCGGTCAGGTGCAGCGAACGGCGACGGCGCGCATGTTCGTGCGGTCCCCCGACCTGCTGGTCATCGACGACTTGTCGAGCGCGTTGGACGTCGAGACGGAGCGGACGCTCTGGGAACGGCTCTTCCGGGAGCATGCGGGTACGACCGCGCTCGTGGTGTCGCATCGCCGTCCTGCGCTGCAGCGCGCCGATCAGATCATCCTGCTCGAGGGCGGCCGGGTCGCGGCTCGCGGCAGCTATGACGAGCTGCTCGCCACCGTCCCCGAGTTCCGCTCGCTCTGGGAGGCCGAGGAGGCGACCTAGCGTCTCCTCGGCACCTCGGGGTGCCTCTTCGCCGCCGCGTCGGTGGGGGCGGAATCAGCCGCGGATCTCTACCAGCTCGATCTCGAAGGTGAGGGCTTCGCCGGCGAGGCGATGGTTGGCGTCGACCGTCACAGTGTCCTCGGTGACCGAGATCACAGTCGCCGGGGTCGCGCCCCCGAGCAACACCTGGATGCCCTCGACGCGGAACTCCTCCGGCACCTCTTCGATCGGGAACTCGAGGATGAGCTCCGGGTCCTGCATCCCGTATGCCTCCTCCGGCGGGATGCGAACCGAGAGCGACTCGCCGACGCGGAGCTGGCGCACGGCGTCGTCGAAACCCTGGATCACCTGCCCCGAACCGACGACGAACTCCAGCGGGTCTCGGTCCCTGGACGAGTCGAACTCCTCCCCGCCGTCCAGCGTGCCGGTGTAATGGACGGCGACCGTGTTCCCGTCGACGGGCGGCCCGGCGGCGTCGCCTGCCGGAGCCCCGGCCGAGGTCGTCTCCGGCGGTGCCACCGTCGTCGTGGTCGTTGCGTCTGCAGCCGCGGCAGCCGCCGGGTCTTCTTCCTCTGCGATGTCGCCGCCCCCGCAGGCGGCCAGGGTGGCCACGAGCGCCGCGGCGAGCAGCACGAAGATTGAAATTGAACGCAAGGGAAACTCCAAAGATGGTGGAAGACCGCCACTTTAGGTGCGGAACGGTGGATAGATTGCCGGAGCCCCGGCCGCCCGCTACGCGCGGTGGCGTGGTGGCTGCGATTCCCCCGGCTGGGCCACGAGCTGGAGGGGGCGGTAGCGGATCTGCTCGGCGAGGGAGATCGCCGTGGTCGTTCGGTCCACGCCCGGGATCTGGAGGATCCGCTCCACGATCTCCATGATTCCCTTGTTCGAGGTCGCAACGACGCGGCAGAGCAGATCACCTACTCCGGCGATGGTGTGCACCTCGACGACCTCGGGGATCTCCTCCAGCCGTTCGACCACGGCCGTGAAGCTCCCTTGGGCGACCTCGATCGTGGTGAACGCCATGACGTCGTATCCCAGGGCCGCCAGATCCACGTCGGGCCCGAAGCCGGTGATCACCCCGCGGTCCTGCAGCCGCTGCAGGCGGGCGTAGACGGTGTTGCGGGTCACCCCGACGAGGCGAGCGATCTCCAGCACGCTGGCCCGCGGATGTGCGGCGAGCGTCGTGATGAGCCGTACGTCGAGCTCATCGACGAGGTACGCAGATCGATCAGTGGGCTCCATTGCAACGCCATCCCTCCGAACAGATTGTGCAGCATCTATGTGCTCCATTGACGCTAGTCGACGAGAGGAGTATTTATGACTATGCAAACTGATCAGCAGCGCCCCTGAGGACACCGCTCCATGTTCCGTGCCGACCTCGCAACCATTCCGATCTACAAGCCCGGCAGGCCGATCGAAGAGGTAGCCCACGATCTGGGGCTCGACGACATCGTCAAGCTGGCGTCCAACGAGTGCCCGCAGCCCCCGTTCCCTGAGATCGAACACGCCATCGTGCGGGCCGCCGCCGAGGCCCACCGCTACCCGGAAACGTCGAGCCTGCACGTGATGAACGCCTTGGCGCTGCACTACGGCATCCCTGCGGATCACTTCCTCATCGGCGCCGGCAGCAGCCAGCTCATCGGCTGCACCCTGCTCGCCGCCGGCGGCCCTGGCACCAGCGCCGTCTTCGCCGCTCCCTCGTTCGTCATGTACACCATCGCGTCGCTCGTCGCCCAGACCGAGCCCATTGCGGTTCCTGTGGACGCGGGGTACCACCACGACCTCGACGCGATGCGCGCCGCGATCCGCAACGACACCAGGGTCGTGTTCGTCTGCAACCCCAACAACCCGACCGGCAATCACCTCGGCGGTGATGCCGTCCGCGAGTTCATCGATGCCGTACCCGACAGCGTCCTCGTGGTCGTCGACGAGGCCTACGCCGAATACGTGACCGCACCGGACTTCATATCGGCGATCCCCATCGCCATCGAGCGCGACAACGTCGTCGTCTCCCGGACCTTCTCCAAGATCTACGGGCTCTCCGGATTCAGGATCGGCTACTACATCGGAACGCTGGCGACCCTCGATGCGCTGCGCCGGGTCCAGCCGCCCTTCTCGGTGACGTCGGTGTCCCAGGCGGCCGCCGTCGAAGCGCTCCGCCATCAGCACCGGGTGGTCGAACGGGCCGAAGCCAACGCCGCCGGCCGCGAGATGTTGCACAGGGAGTTCACCGGGCGTGGCGTCGTCGCGATACCGAGCCAGGCGAACTTCGTCGCCATCGTCCCCGAGGATCCGGCACGCATCGAGCGGGAGCTGCTGGGACGGGGCGTGATCGTTCGTCGCCTCGGCGACATCGTCAGGATCACCGTCGGCTCCGAGGAAGAGAACTCCCGCCTGCTCGAAGCGTGGGACGACATCGCATGAACCCCAAGGCACGAACGAGGAGTGACGGATGAGCGTCGACATCGCTGCCCGCTACCCCATGCGCCAGATCCTCGCCGCCGACGGCAGCGTGGTCGGCGAGATCCCCGACCTCTCCGATGCCGAGCTGGTCGAGCTGTACCGGCTGATGGTGCGCTCGCGCATCTTCGACCGGCGCGCCCTCGCCGCACAGCGCCAGGGGCGGCTCGGCACGTACCCGATGCTCGAAGGCCAGGAAGCGGCGCAGATCGGATCGGCCATGGCCCTGGGACCACGAGATTTCGTGTACCCGGCGTACCGTGAGCACGGAGTGCTCATCGCCCGCGGGCTACCGATGGAGGTCATGCTGGCGTACTGGAAGGGCTTGCCCGCCACAGACTGGGACGTGCACCGCTACGGCATCATGACCCATTGCGTGCCGATCGCCTCGCACCTTCCTCATGCGGTCGGTCACGCCTACGCCACCCGCCAAGCCGGCGACGACGTGGTCACGGTCGCCTACCTCGGCGACGGAGCCACCTCCGAGAGCGATTTCCACTCCGGGCTCAACTTCGCCGGCGTGTGGAAGACGCCGACCGTGTTCATCTGCGAGAACAACTCGTACGCCATCTCGGTGCCCTACGCCAAGCAGACGGCGTCGCCGACGATCGCCCAGAAGGCCCTGGCCTACGGAATCGAGGGCGTCCGCGTCGACGGGATGGACGTGCTGGCCGTGTACGAGGCCACCACCGCCGCCGTGGCCCGGGCGCGAGCCGGCGGGGGCCCGACGCTGATCGAAGCCGTGTGCTACCGGTACGGTCCTCATGCCACGGCCGACGATGCCCGCCGCTACCGCTCCGAGGCCGAGGAGAAGGAGTGGCGCGACAAGGATCCGATTGAGCGCTTCCGCATCTTCCTCACCAAGCGCGAGCTCTGGGACGAGGAACGCGATTCGGAGCTTTTGACGTCGGCGGAGGCTGAGCTCGACACCGCGTTCGCCGCGATGGAGGCCGTCCCCGAACCCGACCGAAGCGACGTGATCCGCCATGCCTACGCCCGGATTCCCCAACTCCTCGTCGATCAGCTCCACGCCTCCCAACGAGCCCGGGGCGAGGGACTCAGCGACTACGCCGAAGACGAGCTGTGGCAGCCGGCCGACGAGACGATCCCCGACGGACCGACGGAACGCTGGACCATGGCCGAGGCGCTCAACGCCGCGATGCATCAGGCGATGGAGCGCGACGAGTCGACGATCTTGCTCGGAGAGGACGTGGGACTCACCGGCGGCGTGTTCCGCATCACCGAACGCCTGCAACAGGAGTTCGGTGATGACCGAGTCATCGACTCCCCGCTCAACGAGTCCGGCATCGTCGGCACGGCTATCGGCATGGCCATCGCCGGGTCGCGGGCGATCGCCGAGATCCAGTTCGACGGGTTCGTGTATCCGGCGTTCGACCAGATCGTCAGCCACGTCGGCCGGATCCGCTTCCGCTCCCAGGGTCACGCCACGCTGCCGCTCGTCATCCGCTTCCCGAACGGCGCCGGAATCGGAGCGCACGAGCACCACTGCGACTCGCCAGAGGCCTATTTCGCCCATGCGCCCGGACAGATCGTGGTCATCCCGTCGCGACCGATCGACGCCAAGGGCCTGCTCGCCGCGGCACTGGAATCGCCGGATCCGGTGATGTTCCTCGAGCCCAAGGTGCTCTACCGGGCGGGACGCGAGGACGTTCCGACAGAGCACTACACGATCCCCCTGGGCAAGGCCCGCATCGCCCGCACCGGGACCGATGTCACCTTGGTGACCTACGGGGGCCTGGTGCCGCCGGCCCTCGAAGCGGCCGCCGAGGCCACAGCGGAAGGCGTCAGCACCGAAGTGATCGACTTGCGCACCATCTATCCCTGGGATGTCGACGCAGTGCAGGCAAGCGTTGAGCGCACCGGCCGCCTGCTGGTCGTCCAAGAGCCGCAACGGACCGGCGGTATCGGCGCCGAGGTCGCCGCGGAGATCGCCGAGCGGTGCGGCTACTCGCTCGAGGGGCCGGTGCGGAGGATCGGTGCCACCGACGCGCCGTGGCCGCAGTTCACCATCGAGTCGCATGCGCTGCTCGGCAAGGACGAGATCCTTCAGGGGATCCGAGACACGGTGGCCGGCTGATGGCGTTCGAACTGCGCCTCCCCGACATCGGCGAAGGCCTCACCGAGGCCGAGATCATCGAGTGGCTCGTCGGTGTCGGCACCGAGGTCGCTGCCAATCAGCCGATCGTCTCGGTGGAGACCGCCAAGGCCGTCGTCGAGATCAGCGCCCCCCAGGCGGGGGTGCTGCTGC